>MHBQ01000131.1 GCA_001803315.1 Lentisphaerae bacterium RIFOXYC12_FULL_60_16 | reverse complement strand
ATCCGACCGCCGGTCCGTCCGAAGGTGCGTGACCAGCAGCAAACGACCGGACTGAAGACGGCGGATGAAGAACCGGCTGTTGGGTCCGGTCAAGGGTGCCTTGGTGGCCTTGCCGGACAACCACGTCGCCCCGCGATCCAACGAGACACTCTCCCCCATGCCGGAAAGCCCCGGCTTGGTACGCACCAGCATCCACAACGTTCCATCTTTCCGTTCCACCACCATGTGCTCATCGTAATGCCGATCCGGAACATCCGCGCCGCCGCGTCGCGTCCAAGTCACACCGGCATCGGTCGACACCACGACGTTGGAATATCGCAGGGTATCCAGATCAGCCCAATCCCCGCCGAAGAATCGCCACAACGCGGCCGGCAGCATCCATTCACCGGTCGAAAGAACCGTGGGTTTGTTCATCATGACACCGTCACATAACCGGCGGGGAACGCTCCACTGCGGAACCGGACGGCTTGCATCCTCCGACCGTATACACCATACACCGCCACGCCCGTCAAAGTGCTGCCCGCCCCCACATTGAGCCCAAAACAACCACAATCGTTTAAGCGGGTCAATCCAGAGACATGGATCGAAACACCGGTGCCGGTCATCCGGCGGTTCCACAACCGTTACCGGGTCTGTCCAGGCGCCGCCCGTAACGGGACACGTTGCCACGACCACGTGATTACCCGGGCCTTCACCCTCAGTGCCCGTGTACCAGGTGGCCCATAAGCGGCCGTTCGACGCACATTCCAACCCGGGAATCCCCTGCCACTGACGGGCCCCTGGCTGGAATTCTGCACCCGGCAAATCCACAACGCGCGCGGATAAATCCATGGGCTTCATGATGATGTCTCCTTACGGGAGGGCACCCTATCCAATACCCCCCCACCACACAATCCGTTACTTGCAACTCACCGGCCGATCGCTAGAATCCGGAGATGCAACCGGTCGCTCTTTTTTCCGTTTTCCGTTTTCCGTTTTCCGTGCTTCTTCTTCTCCTCCTTTGCGCCGGATGCACCAACCGGTTCCACACCACCCCACCCGTCCCCCCTTCCAACACGCACCGTGCCATCGCCCGGCAATTCATGTCGTTCACCAACACAATCCCCGGGCACCGGACCCGGGAATTGCGGAACCTGTATGCAGGGGAATGCGCCGCTTCGCGCCAATGGCTTGGTCTCACCACCAACCGGACCGGCCCTGAATGTCTTGAACGATTGCTCGGTCAGCGCCCCTCAACATCCAATCAACTTGACCACGCCTCAAAAATCATCGCGTATCTCAACGAGTTCCTGGAACGAATTGCCAACACCCCCGATGTCCCGAATCTGCGGGCCGTACGGACCCCGAACCCCATCACGCTGGATGGAAGGCTCTCCGAACCGGATTGGACCATGACCCCTCCCATTCCCATCAACCATCCCTTTCGCATCGACAAGGATCGCGGCAAACCTCACGCCACGGCGCGTTTGCTCTGGGACGACCGTTACCTGTATGTCGGGTTCGACGTACCGGACCGGGACGTGGCCGCATTCCTTTTCGAACGCGATGACGACACTTTCCTCTGGGATGCCGTCGAATGCTTCATCCTGCCCGACATCCTCCGGAGCGAATACTGGGAGATCTGCGTGACTCCTACGGGGGGCCTGACCGATCGCCGGTGCCGGAAAAAGCTCAACGGCTGGTCCTCCACCTTTGACACCCGCGCCAACCTGCCCGGCATCCTCCATGGCGGCGTCACGGATGGAACGGTGAATCAATCGGGCGATACCGACAAGGGCTACGGCGTCGAATTGGCCATACCCTTCTACAGCCTCAAGGGGTTCGGAACACCTTCACCCGGCAAATCCTTCCGGACACTTCTGGCCGTCGCGGACCTTGACGGAGTACCCGCCGTTTCCAATGTCCTCTTCCGGGGACACACGGTCACTCCCATGGGATTTCAGGATATCTGGTCCTACAGCCGCGTAACACTTGTCGACGCTCCATAAAACATCACACTAGGCGCACAATCAAACGGTTGGACCGCGGCGATTATCGCTTTTGGCATCCATACTACCCGACCAGGAAATCCTCCAGGCCCAGTGCATAACCCCGGATCTGGCCTTTCGGGGCGTCGTCGACAATATAGTTCACGATGTAGATCGCACCGTCATCAAACTGCACCCAGCCGCTGTAACCGGTATCACTGTGGGGCGAACGGTCGAAATCCACCGGCAGGATCCGGGCCCAGGCATCACCCCGCCGGGTTGCCAGCGCCGACGCCTCGTCGGTGAGCGCCGCAAACAGGTTCTGTGTCCATGTGCCAACCCACCCTTTTCCACCCTGCATGAAACGATGGGTGATCAGTATCCGCCCATCCGCGAGTCTCCCCGTCACCGGACGATGGCAGGCAGGCAATGGAAAATCAATTACTTCACCCCACGTTTCGCCGTTATCATGCGAGAGGGTCTTCTTGCAGTCCCAACCGAGAAACGAATTCTCCCGCAAAAAGGCCGCCAGGGTTGATCCCGTGACGGGTAAAATGGACACCTCACACAGGTTCAGCCCCGGCTGCCGGGCAACCGTTATCCGGTCACTCCAGGTCTTTCCCCGGTCATCCGAATACCGCATGAACTGCGCGAGGAAACCGTTTTCCGGATGATGCGCCGCAAGGATCCATCGTCCGGTCTCCAGTTCCAGCAGCTTGTCCGGAACAATCCCCCTCAACGGTGTCTCAACCGGTGCGCTCCAGGTCGCTCCTTCATCAGAGGAGAAATACAGGAGGTTGACGGACTGTACGGCGGTGGTCGCTTCGCCGCCGGTCGGACAGCGGTCCACCACCACACACAGTCGTTGATCGCGGAGCCGGGTGATCCGGGCACAATTGTAGTAATAGGATTTTCCGGCCGTCCCCTCCGTGATCGGCCGTTTGGGACTCCAGGTACGCCCGCGGTCAGTCGAATCACAGGCCATGATCCGCGTGTAGGAACGATCCCCATGATGCGTGCATTCCGAAAATACGCAGACCAAACGTCCCGAAGGCGTCAACGCCACATCCGGCCAGGCCTGGTAAATCTGGTCATCCCGGCTGACGGAATATTTTTTAATCATGTCATGCTCCCGTTAACCATCTCAACGATTGCGCCACCCGCATGGAGTGTACGGCGCATCGCCTGCACATCCACCGAACTAAAACTGCCGTCGTCACGTACCACCGGGGCCGCCGCCACTCCCGCCGCCTCCCCCATCGCCATGCACGGCGCCATCACACGGAGCGGGCCCAGCACGTCCCGTTCAACGCTGACTGCACGGCCCGGGCAAATCAGGTTGCCGGCGTTCCGGGGCAGCATGATCCGGTAGGGTATGGGAATATATTCCGGTTTGGCCTTTCCTTCCATGGGTTGGTGTGACGGGCGTTTCGGGTCCGGCAGGTCCCACCCGTAGGCTGAATATCCGATCGTATCCTCAAAGCTCCGGCCACCCAGCAGGTCGTCAACCCCGAGCACCAATTCACCGACGATCCGCCGCGTCTCCCGCACCCCGAGCAAAGGCGCCACCGCCTTGATCCGCGCATTCCGGAACCCGGGGGCATGCTTGCGGAGAATTGCCAGCAATTGCAGGGATTCACGTCGACCCTGCACCATCGCCTGTGATACGGAAACACCATCCGTCCCGTCACGGCCGGTCATCCGGGAGGTATTGACCATGAAGGTGTCCGGCTCCATCATTTGGACCGTGATCAGCCGGTTATACGTGAACGGCCATTCACCCTGCCGCATCAACGCCTGGATTTCTTCCAGCCAACGGAATCCCCCGCCCCCCTGGCGATTGGCATAATCAGTCAACGCCCCGACATCGACATGATCGAAATGAACCATCAGCGTAACCGGCGCCATCCCGTGGTCGTCCTCTCGACCGAGCACCGTGGGACAACCGCTCAAAGCGGCGATATCGGCATCACCCGTGGCATCGATGACCGCCTTGACCTGCACGGCTTGAAAACCGCTCTTATTGTGGATTATCACCTGCGTGATCCGATGCTCCTGCATCACCACATCCACTGCACGCGTGAACAACAGGACCTCGACCCCCGCCCCGGCCAGCACGTCGTCGAGCAAGGCTGCCATGCCGAATGAATCGAACGGTACGCCGGCAACCAGCTGGCCACCCCGGCACCACCCATGCGGGGAAAGTCCGCCGGCAGGTTCCGGCCTTGGAAGTTTTGCGATTCCCCGCTCGACACCGGCTAGCGACAACTCACGGAAGATACCGCCCACCACCCAGTCGCTGCAGTTGCTGGCGCGTCCGCCCAACCAGTGCGACACCAGTCCGCTGGTCCCCATTCCACCCAACTGGCCCTGTGCTTCAACCACCAGTGTGCGCAACCCCTGCCGCGCCGCCGCCAGGGCCGCCGCACACCCCGCCGGTCCTCCCCCGCACACCACAACGTCATAGGCACCGAACACCGCAATCTCCCGACCGGACCCGCTTGTCTTCACATTCCTATCCAGCTTTCCTTCGCCGCCGCCACTCACCGCACAAAACCTGCCGGTACGGCACCGGTGCCCTCAAGCGGATTATCCAGCGGAGGACGCATCCGGGGCAGGATGGGCACCCCTTGGTTCCGCAGCATGGTCTTGAGTGCCACAAAGAAATTTCCCGTCGCGACCATGGCTTGGATCATCGTGATCGATTCCGCCTGAAGCACCCGTGCCGCCGCCAAATCCCCACGGCTATAAGCCGCCATCAGATCCAGGTAAAGCGGGGCCGCCACATTATACGTTGACCCCACCCCGCCTACGGCACCGGTCGCCAATGCACCCAGCAGCATCTCATCCCGACCCCACAACACGTCATAGCGGCCATCGGCCAGTTGCAACGACTCCTGGTAATCATCCAGGGCCTCGGCCGTAAATTTCACGCCCGCCAGGTTCGGGATCCGTGGTCCAGCCGCCTCCAGGAAACGGGCAACCCGCAAACTCACTCCACTCATGGACGGCATGTGATAGTAATAAAAGGGTAATTCCGGCGCGGCAGCGGCCACCGATGCACACCAGTGGGTCAATCCGGCAACGCCTGCAGGCTTGAAGAAATTCGGTGCAATGATCGCCACCGCATCCGCGCCAATACGTGCCGCATGCCCCGCCAGCCTGCACGCATCGCCCAGGCTGTTATGCCCGGCATGAACAAAAAGCTTCATGCCCGGCGGCAGGATCTTCCGCCAGGTTTCCGCCGCCCACTCACGCTCTTCCGTTGTCAGCGACATCCCTTCGCCGGTTGTCCCGTTGACAAATACCCCGCCAACGCCCTGCCGGTGCAGATGCTCCGCCAGCGGCGCAATCACGGAATAATCGATTGAGGTATCCTCCCGGAATGCCGTCGGTGGCGCTGCCACCAACCCAAGCGTCTTGTCCATTATGGTTATGCTCCATGCTTTAAGGTTCCCGGTTTGCCTGACCAGATATGCTCGCGCACACCGGCCTCCGCCGCATCCGGCGTAGCCGAAGCCAGAATATCCAGCAATTCCCGATGCCGTTTCAAAGGCGTGCGGAAGGTCATGCTCAACAGCAGATTGATGCGGTAAAAGAGACCGATCTGCATGACCCGCCGATATTCCCGGAGAAGTACCGGACAATCTGCCAATTCCACAAGGGCGACATGGAATTCAACCTCGCTTTGCGCCCGTTGTCTGTCGGGCACATCCACGGCATCAACCGCATCCGCCAACCGGACAAGCCGCTCCCGGTCAACCGACAGACGCGGGCCACAAATCAACCGCGCCGCCTGGCATTCCAGCGCTTCACGCAACACCAGATGGCCGTGAACATCTTCGCGACTTGCCACCCTAACCCGGGTCCCCACCCGCGGCAAGGCCTCGAGGAATCCTTCGCTTTCCAACTGGAGCATCGCCTCATGTACCGGCGCCGGACTCATCCGGAGCGCATCGGCAACCCCCCGCCGGTTCAGCAGCGTACCGGGCTCAAACCCGCCACCCAGCACCTGTTGCAGGATGTATTCGTAGGCTTTCTGTTTAAGCGATATCCGTGTCATGTGTTTCACTCCAACATACGAAAGGCCAATAATATATCACGTGATATATCAGTTGCAACATCGAAAGCTGTTGCCGGGGTCGCGATTGGAGACGATACTGGAATATCTACTGTCAGCGTGTTACGTTAATCAGGTTGATACTGTTGAGGCTCTTGGAAAACCCCTGCGGCCGGCGTGGCAGCCGGCCCTCCAGTGGTGGAAATGGGGGCGTGTGGCGAATTCCTGGAGGGTTGGGTGCCACCCCGACCGTTTTTCAGGGGATTTTTTGCATGAGCCTCTGTTGAAAGGGTCAACAATGACCGAATCCATGACACCGCGCGAACGCTGGCTCGCAGCCATCCGGATGCAACCGGTTGACCGCCTGCCGTTCTGGCCAAAAATCAATAACGGCTGGCTTCACGCCCAACCCGCCCCCTTTCGCGAACAGTCCGTCCAGGCCCTGCACGAATGGATCGGCAGCGACCGGCACGAATGGATTACGCAAGGCATCAAGGAAACCCGCAACCGGACCCGGCATGAAAACCGCCAGGAATCCGGAAATCTGCACACTACGTTTGCAACCCCATTCGGTAACCTGGAACAGATCCAGCATTGGGACGCCGATTCCGAATCCTGGCATCCCGTCACCTACCCCGTGGCAACCGTCGAGGATATCCGCATCCTGACCGCCTGGTTCGAAGATGTGACCGTGACCCTCGACCCGGAGGCAATCCGCAAGGCACATGACCAGGCCACCGCCATCGGGCAGCAGGCCGTCACCGCCATCTCCATGGGAACATCCGCTTTCATGGAGTGGATCCAGATGCTGGCCGGCGTTGAGAACGGGCACCTGCTGTTACTGGACTATCCCGACGAAACGAACGCCCTGTTCCAAGCCATTCACCGCATCATCCTCGATCGTACCCGCCTGCTGGTTGAACACAGCCCGGCCGATCTGCTGTACCTGGTGGAAAACACCTCAACCACCCTGATCTCACCGGACCAATACCGCACCTATTGCCTGCCGCACATCCAGGACTATGCAGCCATCATCCAGGGCGCCAACCGGAACATGGTCCTGCACATGTGCGGACACTTGAAAGCCCTGCTCCCCACGCTCGCGACCATTCCCGCCCGCGCCTTTGAGGCCTTCACCTCCCCACCGGTGGGTAACACCACCCTGCTCAACGGTCGAACCCTTTGCCCGGATACCTGTCTGATCGGTGGCACCAATGCCGTCCTGTGGACCCAACCGGCGGACATCATTATCCGGGAACTTGAACAACACCTCAACGCCCTGCCCCACCATCGCGGCATCGTGGTGACGTCGGCCGGGGTCATGTCATACGCCGCACATCCGGAAACCATCCGGCAGGTGTGCGAATGGGTCAAACGCTACGTCCCACGCAGGTAAAACCCCGATTCCCCGGGACACGAAGGAGTACCGAATGAGCACCGGCAATAAACTGGCACGAACACCTCCGATGGGATGGAACAGTTACGACTGCTTCGGCGGTGAGGTCACCGAATCCGAGGTCAGGGCCAACGCCGAATATATGGCCCGACATCTGCTGAAATACGGATGGGAATACGTGGTCATTGATATTGCCTGGAATACCAACGCGCATATGAATGATTACCATCCAAACACCACGCTCGACACCTGGGGACGCCTCCTCCCGTCGGTTGCACGCTTCCCTTCGGCGGCAGGCGGCAAGGGGTTCAAACCGTTGGCCGACTTCATACACGGGCTCGGCCTGAAGTTCGGCATCCACGTCATGCCCGGCATCCCGAAATGGGCGGTCGAACAAAACACGCCCATCCTCGGATCAACCGCCCACGCCCGCGACATCGCCCACCCCTCCCGGGTCAACCAGTTGTGGCCCGACGGCCTCCCCTTTGTCGACACCACCCGTCCCGGCGGGCAGGAATACTACGACTCGTTGTTCACGCTCTATGCCGGATGGGATGTGGACTTCGTGAAAGCCGACGGCATCGGCGGTTATGATCCAGACCAGGTGGAAGCCTTCGATCTTGCCAGACAACGATGCGGACGCAACATGGTCCTCAGCCTGTCAGCCAGCTGCACCGACCATTCCACGTATCGCCTCCACCGCCAGAAACATTGCGAGCTGTGGCGGATCACGGAAGACTTCTGGGATCGCTGGCCTCAACTGGAGACCATGTTTTATAATTTTCTCGCCTGGCAGGATTTCATCGGACCCGGCCATTGGGCCGATGGAGACATGCTCCCGCTCGGTCGTATCGGCGTCAGACAGCACCCCGACAACGCCCCGGACCGAATGACGCGTTTCACGCGTTACGAGCAAACCACGCTGATGACCCTTTGGTGCATCGCCCAATCGCCGTTGATGTTCGGTGGCGATCTACCCGCCAATGACCCCTGGACCCTCGCGCTGATCACCAATCCCGAGGTGCTGGCCGTGAACCAGACCGGTCGCAAACCCCGGGAACTGTTCCGCGACTGCAGTTGCCGGTCACTCGCCTGGATCAGCGAGCTACCTGACAACGCCCAGGCGATTGGCGTTTTCAATTTTGACCCGAAGCAACCGCACACGATCCAGGTACCGCTTGCTGAAGCCGGATTACCCGACACCTGCCAGGTTCGTGATTTATGGGAACGCCGGGAACTGGGTCCGGTCTCCGGCATCCTTTCAGCGGTAATCCCCCCGCACGGAGCCCGACTGTTCCGCGTGACCGGCATCACAGCCGGTCAATAACCGGAACCGGTTGATCAACCCAGCGCCACATCGAGCATCATCATCACCGAAAAGCCGGCGAGAGTCGCCATGGTCACCTGATCAATATGCGACTCGTTCCGCTGCGATTCCGGAATCAGTTCCTCGACCACGGCGAAAATCATGGCTCCGGCAGCGAAGCAAAGCGCATAGGGAAGGATGCTCTGCATGCTCAGCACAAAGGCCGCCCCGACCACGCCGGCAATCGGTTCAACCAGACCCGACGCCTGCCCCATGAGGAAACTTTTTATCCGCCCCATGCCTTCCCGCCGCAAAGGCATGGAGACGGCGGCTCCTTCCGGGAAATTCTGAAGGCCGATTCCAACGGCCAACGCAATCGCCCCGCCAATCGTGGCCGAGGAAAGCCCCGACGCAACAGCCCCAAACGCAACGCCAACCGCAAGGCCCTCCGGAATATTATGCAGCGTAATCGCAAGCACCAACAACGTGCTTCGTTGCCAGGATGTCTTGATCCCCTCGCTTTGCCCCATCGCCAGGTCGGGATGAAGATGCGGAAGTACACAATCTGCCAGCCGCATGAAAATGCCACCGCCCATAAATCCAATGACGGCTGTCAGCCAGGGGGTCTGACCCATCTGCCCGGCCATTTCAATGCCCGGCGCCAGTAACGACCAGAAACTTGCAGCGATCATCACACCCGCAGCGAAACCGAGCATCGAATCCATGATCCTGGGATTGACCGCCTTGGTAAAGAAGACGAGCGCCGCTCCGGCGGCAGTCACACCCCACGTGAAGAGCGTGGCAACCAGCGCCTGGGTGATGGGACTGTAGGATTGAATGAAGTCGATCATCGCGTGTACCCGTCCAAGGTTGTCAACCTATGGTTTCCAGCTGAAAGAAAGTATACATCACCGGACGGGTGTATCAAGCGGGTACTCCGGATCCCGGTTATCCACCCATGATTACACGCTTGTGACAGTCGGAATTGACCGGTTCAATCCTTGAGCCATTGTTCAAGTTCCCCGGATTCAATCATCGGTTCAAGGTTACGCCAGCCGGGGATATGCCGTCCCCGGATCAGGATCTGCGGGACAAAATCCACATCCCCGCACAACGCCTTCATCCGCCGGGCATTGGGCGTATCCTCCCAATCCTCACCCTTCCACCTGACTTCCACCGCCTCATACGTAATGCCACGTTCTTTGAAATAATCCATGGCTTTGTGACACAACCCGCACATCGGCGCATAAAATATCACCACATCAGTCGCCATGATGAACTCCGTTTGCCGTTCCCCGATCCGGCGCTTCGCACTCCCCGATGAGTCTCCGATTTGTTTTTCCCCTGGTAGGGCGAGGTGCCTGCCCTGCGAAGCCTTGGCGAAGCAGGGTCCCAACACCATGCGGTGGACTCATGTCCCCACCTCACCCTGCCCCACACCCCGCCGGGCCGCCCCCGCACACCACAACGTCATAAGCGCCAAACACCGGAATCTCCCGACCGGACCAGCATGTCTTCATGTTCCCGTTCACGCCAACAGCTACTGGAGCGAGAAAATCGTGCCACGCGGCACCCCCCGCAGGCCCACGTAGGTGTAGTTGCCGATCGCGTCGTACTGGATCCCGAACACCGATTGAAGACCGGGATTGAGGCCTGACAGATCCCACGTCAGCCGGGCGGGCGCGTTCGTCAGCGACCGGAAGAGGTTGGTGACGTTCCCGCTCATCCGCAACCCCCAGCAGTTGGCCCCCGGGTCCACGGGATTCGCTGTAAAATGCAGCTTGATCCGGCCAGCCGTCCTCACCGTGAACTTGTTGGTGTCAGTCCCCAGGAAATTCAAACCCGCGCTGGCCCCGCTGACACGGGTGGTCACCACACCGGTCGTATCGACAAAGACAGCCCCCGACACCCGCATCTCCGTCCCGTTCAGGTCCAGCAACCCCAGCGAGCTCGTATTCGTGTCCCCCATGTACAGGTTGCTGGCGATGTTCACGACACAGGTCGGGAGATAGACGTAGCCATACCCGTACCGGTTCCCGCTCTGAACCGTGCTGCTCCAGTTCGTTCCATTCTCGGCGCCGATGAAGGCGTGTCCGATCACGTTGAGGACCGGCACATCGGCACTCGCCAGGTCCACGATCCCGGTCACCACCTTGGTCGAATCCTCCTTGGTGCCCACTTTCAGCTCCGACAGGTAACCGCGGAATGTCCCGTTGGTGATCCTCAGCACGGCCCGCCCGTTGCCGTAGGTCTCCCCGTAGAGCGGGTACTGGCCGGCAGGCCGGGATCCCACGTTTAGTTTCGCCGTACCGGTCACCGTGCCGATCTGCACAGTGACACCCGGCGGGAGGTAGTCGGTGACCGTCCCGCTCTGGTCCCGGCCGATCCGACCGTTGGGCCCCATCAAGAGGGCATTGGTCACCAGCAGCGTTTGGAGGGATGACGGGTTCCCGATGTCGATCCATCCCCGCGTGTTGATGCAGTACCCGACCGCCAGCGTCCCGGCCGTGATATTGGTCACCGAGGAGGGCAGGTACAGATGCCCCTCCCCTTGCCCCCCACCGTAGTGGACAGCCACGATATCCCTCGAACCGATATTCATGAACGGCACGCGCACGGCATTCGCCATACCGTCAAAACTCACCGCCGTCTGGCGCAGATCCAGTTTGCCGTTGATGGTGCCCTGGTTGCCCCCGAAATGCCGTCCGATCACCAGTTGGCTCAGGTAAGCGATGAAAGTTCCTCCCGTGGGAGTCCACGAAGCCGAATACGTCTGCCGGACAACCGCCGGATCTGACTGGTACGTGCAGAGGTGCAGCACGCCCGGCGAACCCGGCGAGCCAATCCGGATCGTCACGTTGGGCGGCAGGTTCACCATCTGTCCACGGGCGCTCTCGCGCGACAACGAGAAATTCCCGCGGACGGTCAGGCTCGTGAGGCTTGAACTCCCGCCGAAATCGAGCGTCCCAAACCCGTCCCGGAGATACCCGACAACCAGGTCCTGAACGTCCAGCGCCTTCAGGGACGACGGCAGCTTCAGTATCCCGAACGGATTAATGCCTCCCATGCCGCCGCCGCTGTATCCCACGCTGAGGGTCCCGAACAGGTGCAACGTGTTGAGCTGCGCGCCCCGATGGATCGACGCGTCGGACAGGTCGAGGGTGCCCTGCAGGTTCAGCAGCGGTCCGTTTCCAAGCGTCTGGCGGCCCACATGGATGCTACCGCAGTTCGTGATCTGCAGGGTCGCATTGACCGTGAGCGCGGCATTGCTGTCGTTGCGATTGAGCGTCATCACTCCCACGTGGACATCCGGCCGGTTGGCGTTTCCCAGCGTCAGGGTCCCGTTCTGGATCCGGACGATACTGTTGCTGGCGTTGTAGCCAACCCGGACCGTTCCCCCGTTGATCGTCAGCGTATGCCCGTCCAGATCCACCACGTGTCCCGCCGTTCCTCCCGCGGCATTCACATCAAAGGACAATCCCTGCGTCAGGTTGCCCGAAGTTCCGGTGATCGTCCGGTCCCCTTCGAGGCGGTTGGTGTTGCCCAAGTCGGCGTTCGTGAAAACGATCCGTCCAGTGAACGGGGTCGGCGGGGCCGCGTTGTTGGTCCAGTTCGCGGCCGTGCCCCAGGACTCGTCGGCCCCGGCACCGCCGTTCCACCGGTATTGCTGGGCAGATGCCCCTGCACCCCACAACATTACCGCCAGGAAGCAAACGTTCCACTTCATAGGGGAACCTCTTCACCCCCCCGCAACGCGGTGCCTGACAGCTTGCGTCGCGGGGCGTTTTGTAAGCTGAAGAGCCCGGCCGCCCACGGTGGGCATGCATGACGCTCCAGCCTACCCCCATCGTCTTCTGCACGACACCATGCCGCACCTAAAACAACCTACAAGATTATAGCACGGAACATCGCTCTCGTCTACCCACCCGTTTTTTAAAAAGTTTCATGCTCTTGATGCACAATATGTTATAAAGCATTCATCGCATGAGCTGAAGGAACTTGATCCGTTCTGCTGAACCGTTCCCGGAGGGTCGGCAACTCCATCGATCGGGGTGCCTGCAAATTCCTGATCGCCGACACAGTTTTATGATCCGGTGACCGGTCCTCACCCGCGGTCCACGGACCAGCGCTCCGCGTTTTCCAGCAGGGTCCCTCCCAAGCCTCCCACCCCCAGAGGCTCACCGGTACGTTCGCCCTACCGAGCCTTCCCCACCTCTCCCTGCCTCCGCCATCGCGAGCCGATCAGCATCGCCATACCGGGTAATACAACCGCCCCGGCAAACGCCAGCAGGAACGAATGGGCCGTGATCGCCAGCGCCCCCACCGTGGCATACACGGCTGAAATGACCAGGTTGGAACCCACACACAGGAACAGGAATCGGCCGTACGCCATCCGCCCCAACCCCGCCACCACCACCGAGGCCTCCGCCAGCACCGGGACCGGTCGACAGACAATCACCACCCAGGAACCCCATTGCCGGCTCAAAGCCTCCAGGCGCCGGACCTGCCCGGTACCCACCAGTCTCCCGGCCGCCAGCCGCCCCCAGGCGAACCCCACCTGGTACCCGATCACGCAACTCACATTCATTCCCATCCAGGACGCCAGCGTGCCCCATCCCATCCCGCACACCATGCCGCAGGCCGTACTGGCCAGACTGGAGGGAATGGGCAGAAAGATGTCGCTGGCCAGCAACCCGGCCAGCACCAGCCCCGTCCAGCCCCGCCAGGCGGCAGGTTGCTGGAGAAAGTGTTCCGTCCAGGATTCGATCCGGGCGCCGAACCAGAAGAACGGCACCAGGATCAGGAACAGCAGACCTGCCCCGAACACCACCCATCCGGTTGTGGTCCGCATCGTCATGCCGCCTACCGCCCGCGGCGATACCAGTATTTCGGCAGGGCGTCCCGTTCCGCTTCCAGCAGGTCCCGGATACAACCATCGGCATCGCCGATGTTGTTGCAGATCGGATCGGTCAACATCGCGCGGCGCAATAGGGCGCGGTCGCCGGTGACGGCGGCTTCGGCAGTCAGCTCGTGCGTGTCGAGCACCTGCATCTGAAGCGCCAGCAGGCCGCGCGGCATGACACCGAACGGCTGGGGCCGGGGCCCACGCATGTCGAGATCGCTGCGCAGTTCAACAAACGCGTCCGCGGGCATATTGACAATGGCACCCTGGTTCCACGAATTGATGTAGAACGGCTTGCGCAGGTTGCCCCACATGGATTCGATGATATCCGTGGCATGATCGTTGTGAACCAGCTTCATGAATTCCGTCATGGGCCGGGAACCCCGTGCATATCCAACCGTATGGCGCCAGGCTTCATTCATGCCGCGCTGCCGGTCCGGGGCATCGAACAACCGGATGGGTTCCGGCCGCACGGGCTTCACCCCGTACCCCTGGTAGAACGGCACATATTCCTTGGTGTGACCCAGGGCGGTCGGATAGGCCCCGTACAGATCAAACAACTGCAGGCCGTAGGTCATGTTATAGCGCGCCTTGGAATGCTCATGCGGATCGCGCTTTTCCTGCACTGCCTGCGCGGCAACCCATTGACGCAGTTTGGGCATCAGGTCGCGGCCGGCGTAATTGAACCGGACAATCCAGGTACAGTGGTTGACGCCGCCAATGGCCAGATCCAGATTGCGCCAGACTTCCGGCGGCACCTCGGTGGCCTTGTCGGGCAGAATACCACCCACCTTGCACCACTGGAGGGTGTTGTACGGTTCATGATGGCCGTCGCACAGGGCGAAACTCCGGACGAACGGCGCGTACCGCTTGAGCCCAATCCCCATGACCGAGGTCGGATTGACAAAGTTGATCACCCAGGCATCCGGTGCCTGCCGCTTCACATCCTTCGCAATGTCCAGCGCCACGGGCAGTTCGCGCATGGCCCGGAAAATACCCCCCGGCCCAATGGTGTCGGAACTGCACATCAACATGCCGTGCTTGGCGGCAATTTCAGTGTCAACACCACGAAAATGCGCATTCCGATAGGAATAGGTGAGCACCACAAAATCCGCCCCGTCCAGTACCCGCCGGCGATCCGTTGATCCCACCACCTTGACATCCGCCCGGCAATGCTTGAACACCCGTTTCGCCAGCGCCGACATGGTGTTCAGAACCCGCGGACTGGTATCCACCAGCGCCAGCGTACCACCCTTGAACACCGGGCTGGTTGCCATCTTGTGGATCACCGGTTTACCGAAAAAGTGACTGCCTGCACCAATCACCACCACCTTGGGTCCCCGCATGATACGCTCCTTTCCCAAACCTGACCGGCCCGGAATCGGGCCGGCTCCAGACAGAATATTCCACCGCTTCTGGAGACGGGGCGACCTCGCCCCGTTCCTTCGCACCCACCCGTCACTTGATGCAGCTGGGCGTCTTCACCCGGGAATAACCGATATTCACCGTACGATCCTTGATCCCCGTCCAGGGGTCATGCAACGGCGCTTCGAGCTCCTCAAGGCGCGGCACGCGTCCGGCCAGGTAATCCCCCAACCGTTGTCGTACCGTATCCAGCCTCGCCATCAACCCGCCATACCGGTGCTCAATCACTTCCCATCCAAACGGCTTGTACGTGCGCATCCACATCGCCCGGTGATAACGCCACAACGCCTTGACCGCCTGCTCCAGGTCAGTCAGTTCGCTCCGGACAATGCCCGTCAACGCCCGCCGGTCCTTGCGCCGGTATGCCTGCTCCAAGCGGCGACGCAAATCCACCTTGCGCGCCAGCACGCCTGCAATGCGCGCCGGGTATTCGAGCCGGCCGGACAACCCCCCGCCCCGCATGGCCTTGGTCAACGTCTGTTCCAGCTTGAGATAATGCTGCTTCCAGTCCCAGGGACGCATATGCGGATCGAGGATTGCAAACAGCGGATCCTGCCAGAGCAGCCCCACCGAAGTGTTGGCATAACTCGGCTTCTTCACCGACGGAACGGTGTCGATACCCGACGCCCGCACCCAGTCGGCGAAGTCACTGCCACACACCGTCTCAAAACGGCGGGCAACCTGCTTCCGGTCCACCGTCGGGGAAAAGGCGTGTTCACAGAAATACTGGATTCCGGGCAGGGAACTGAAGATATCCACCTCCATACCGTCATCGCCCCACATGGTCATGAAGGCTTCACGGACACCCTCCGCCTTGCAGGCGGTCATCGAGGCATCCACGGCGGTGAACGACCACGGCAGGGCGCACCACTTGTGCGACCAGGTCCAGATGCCGCCGGCAAATACGGGGTCGGACCCGAGCTTGCGGTGATTGGCAATCATCTTCCGGTAGAAGTCGGGATTGTCGTGGTAATAATCCCAGTACACCAGTTGCACGTCGCGCGGGATATGCTTCACCGCTTTCGGGGGAATCTTCCACTTCAGGTCATAGTAATCATGCGTTTCGGACCCCAGCCGGAAATACATGTCGCTCCAGATCATGGGGGTCAATCCCTGCCGTTTGCAGAGGTCGCGAACCTTGGCCAGGTGGGTGTTCATGATCTGGAAGGAATCCTGCTTCCCGTGCAGTTTCGCATACCGGCCGGTGCCCAACCCGTGCGCCTCGTCCATCCCGACATGGATCCGCTTGCTGCGGAATGGCGCGCTGGCCGCCTTGATGATCTTCGCAATGAAGTCATAGGTCGTGCGGTCTTCCGGCAACAGGATGTTGGGCGTATCACGCAGCCCGAAATAGGGATCCCATTGGAGAATCTGCTCCAGGTGCGCCAGGGTCTGGATGCAGGGGATCATCTCAATCCCCAGGGCATCGGCATAATCGTCCAGGTCCTTGAGCTCCGCCTGGGTCAACGGACCGCGCAGATAGCCGAAGAACGGTTCACCGGGCACCTCGTAGGTGTCCTCGGTATAACACATGACCAGGTTCACGCCCATCAGGGCAACCCGTCGCAGGAAATCCTTGAGCGCATCCGGACGGATCACGCCGTTACGGCTGCAATCCAGCATCAGGCCGCGCATCGAGAAGGCTGCCGTCTCGGTCCGGTTAAGCCGCGCGATCGCGGATGCCGGGGTGGCCATCAGGGTTCCGAGCCCGCGGAACGCGTTGGCGCGGTCCCGGTACAGCAGGGTTATGCGCCGCCCCTCGCCCAGCAGGCGGACCGTGCCGGGCGCCAGGCGGTCATCCCGCACCAACTCCAGGGCAACCGCCTTGCGGTCTCGGACAAACACGGACGGATAGGCCCGGGTGATCTCTCGGAGCCCGGATTGCAATTCGCGCGGCGCGGAATGGATTCGATACGTGGTCATGGTTGGATCCCCCTATTCATGCAGTTCACGATGCGACTCGTCCCACTTTCGCAGAAAACGGCGCCCAAACTCCAGCGGAAACAGAAACACCTGGAAGGGCCAGATATTGCCCAGTTCATGCAACACCTCGAACGAATTCGAACTGGTCGGCTCCTTGATCCGGCGGACCAGCAGGATACAACTCCACCGGAGCAAAACGCCCATGGCAAACATAACCTGATAATGGTTCCACTCCCGGCCCAGCAGGTGCCAGCGCACGTCGGCAATGGTTTCCAGGAACGCCCCGCTGGCCAGCGCTCCCAGCCCTCCGAAAATACCCGACAACCCCGTGATGGCAGCCACGAACATCGCCCGGTTATGCAGGGGTGCATGCCGGAGCATGTACCCGTTGCCGGCCACCACCAGCCCGGCATTGAGAATGCTGTCCAGAAGGAAGGCTATCGGAAGGACCCAGACCACCGACTCGCGCGTCATCAGCAGGAACACGATGGCAATCATCGACTTCATCGAAACGCTGATCACCAGCAGGGGCCGGTTGCCGTGCCGGTCCGCCAGCCGTCCCACCGTGCGGGACGCCAGCATGGCGCCCAATCCGGCCGAACACCAGATCATGCTCACCTGCCAGGTCGGCAGCGCAAACACACGGATCACATACACCTGCATGAACGCGGCCGCCCACGACACCGCCATCTGCCACCAGCAACTGTAGACCACAAACGACCGGAATTCCTTATGACGCAACGGCTCCAGCAACTGGGACCAAACCGGCGCCCGCTGCACCGGCGCCTTGACCGGAACCGGTTCCCGGACCCACAGGTACAGCACCACATCCAGGACACCGGCCAGCAAGCCGATCGTGATCAGGATGCGGAATATCCACTGGACCGGCAGATCCGCCACATAGAGAAACACCGTGATCAGCACGTAGCAGGCCGTCCACGTGGCATGCATCCAGGCATGACGCTGCCCCCAAAATGTGCTCAACCGACGGCGCGGGATGACGTCTCCCACCCAGGCCAGCCACATCGGGACGATCAGGTTGGTGCAGGCGCTCCCGACCGCCAGCAGGCCGATCATCACCGGCAGCAGGAAGCGACTCTCTCCCAACGGACCCCACAAGGGCAGGAAGGCCACCGGAATATACATCAAACGGCCCAGGATGTTCAGTACCAGGAAAACCGGCCGGCGGCGTGACAACCGGTTGGTCAGCATGGCACCCAGAAACTGCAGCGACAACATGATCAGCGGAATGCCCGCCAACAGGGAGAAATGAAATTCCGAAGCACCCAGATCCTGGAAATACTGCGTGGTGGCCGGCGAGGTGACCGCCGTCGAGTAAATCATCGACAGGCACGCGGTCAGCGTGATCAATCGCAAGGATCGACGCAAACTTCCCGGCCCCCATTCACCCTCGCTGTCGTGCGTCGAAGCCATGATCCGTTCCGCCGGCTTTCCCCGGCCCTGCACCCGATTGAAAAAGCAAAAAGCGTGTCATAGGACAGCCACCCGCACAAGTCAAGCAGGTCCGGACCCCTGTCCGACACCAAGGCATGCCGATCGCTGCTACAGCTTTCCCTTGGGGCGAGGCGTCCCTGCCAACACCATCACACCGGTTCCGGCATGTGCCGCGCAAGCTCCTGCGGATTCATCCCGCGTGCGTCATACGGCGTCAACCGTATGCTGAAGGTCGTCTCCACGGCCGGGAACATATAAACCGGCAACGGGCCCGGCCCGCAACTGTTGCTGCCCAGCCCGAGCTGGCGGCAATCCAGGTTCAAAACCGTCTCCGGCCTTCGCACCAGCTCATGCCGGTGCCGCGCCGCCGTGAAATCTTCCGCCGTGTTATGGTGCACGCTGAACTCGATCATCGGCATACCGGTTACCAGCAATCCGACACCCGAGGCGTGCCCCACCGACACCCACCGGACCCCCGTCCGGTTCCCGTTCTCCTGGGGACGCGGATACGGATAGCCCAGATCATCCACCTGGCCGTCATATTTCCCCACCCGCGCACTCTCGCACCGGTCGCAATAATTCTCGTGCGGACCCCTGCCGAACCAGGACACCGTCTCGAATCCTTCCGGCAGAAACATCCGGAGCCCCAACCGCGGCAACGGTGGCAACTCAACCAACGGGGTAACCGTGGTCCGGATCAGCACATCGCCACTACCATAAACCGTGTAATGCTGGAGGCACCGGAAGACGGGCTTCTTGCTGCACGGCGCCAGTACGGTTTCAACTTCCATCATGCAGGCAGAGGCCCCGCAGGTCCGCCACTCCATCCGGGCAATACGCGATTGCAAGCGGTCCAGCCCGGCTTCCCTCCAGCGGATGGCCATTTTCTCGGTTCCCCACGTGGTGGCATCGTTGTCGGTCGGCGCCCGCCACACCTGCAACTGGGGCCCCGCCGCCACCAGCGGCCGACCCCGGAAAACCCATCGCGCGATCCGGCCGGTCGACCGGTCCACATCCATCCGCCACCGGTCCCCGGCAATCCGGCACATGCTGTCGGTTGCTTCCACCGCCAGGCATGGCATCGCCGAAACGGCCACCGGTGGGACATCTGGGCGCTTGATCGCCAGCGGGAACTGGACAACCGCCATTTCATGGCCGCGCGGCGCCCACGGAAGGTCCGTCGCCAGGACAAAACGCAAATCAAGATGATATTCCCGCCCTGCCTCGGCCTGAACCGGCGGCAAGGCGATTTCCAAGGGCCCCTCCCCGCCTGCCGGCAGGTCCGGAACGGTAAACGTCCCGTTGGACTGGCTGGTACCGTCGCTGGTAAGCACCCATTCACCGGACAGGTGTCCAAGCCCCAGAAAATCATACCGATTCCGGATACGGAACCGTCCCGCCACGGCATCCACGGCCTTCACCTCCACCGGTTGCAGGATGCGCTTGTATTCAATCAACCCGGGATGCGGTACACGGTCGGGGGAAACCAGGCCATCCAGACAGAAATTTCCATCGTTGGGAACATCGCCGAAATCGCCGCCATACGCGAACCATTCACGTCCATCCGCGGTACGCTGCCGGATCCCGTGGTCCGCCCATTCCCAGATGCATCCGCCAATCAGGCGGGGATGTGCCCGGATGGTGTCCCAGTATTCCTTCAGGTTGCCGGGACTGTTACCCATGGCATGGGCATATTCACACATGAAGAATGGACGTGGATCCGTGGTGTCGGCACCCGCCTCGGCAAGTTCGGTCACCTGGGGATACATGACGCTGACGATGTCCACACAGGCGGCCTTGCCCGCCGTTTCATAATGAATCGGCCGGGTCCGATCCAATCCCCGGATGGATTCGGCCATCGCGTCATGATTGGGTCCATACCCCGATTCATTGCCCAACGACCAGATAATCACACTCGGATGATTCCGGTCACGTTGCACCATGCGGACGGCGCGGTCGACATAGGCATCCTTCCACGCAGGATTCTTGGAAAGGGCATGATAATCGTCGACGCACATGCCGTGCGTTTCCAGGTCGGCTTCATCCACCAAATAGATGCCGTACCGGTCGCACAGGTCATACCAGCGCGGATCATCGGGATAGTGCGAGGTGCGTACGGTGTTGATGTGATGCTGCTTCATCAGGCGGATATCGGTGAGCATCTGCTCCTCGGGCACCGTATGGCCGTGATCGGGATGGAATTCATGCCGGTTCACCCCGCGCAGGAGTACCGGCCGCCCGTTGATCAACAGGCGACGGTCGCGGATTTCCACCTTCCGGAATCCAACCGTGAAGGAGGCGCATTCCCGTGTCTGTCCCCCGGCATCCACCAGGTCCAGACATAACGTGTAGCAGTCGGGCTGTTCGGCATTCCATAACCGGGGACTCTGCACCGGCAGGGCGATTTCCACCTCACGGGTGGTCCCGGCCGCCATCGGACCTTCCGGAACAGGAAGCGGAACGGCGCACACCCGGCTCCCGTCAGGAGCCAGCAGCAAGGCGGTAACGGTGCCCGGCTCCACAGCGGCCGGCCCGTCATTTCGAAGGGTTGCCCGGACCGACAACACCGCATCCTGGTACGCCGCATCAAGGCGGGGCTCCACCGCCACGTGGTGGAGATGGAGTTCCGGCACCGCCAGCAGGTACACATCACGGAAAATCCCGCTTAACCGCCACTTGTCCTGGTCTTCCAGGTAACTGCCGTCCGACCATTGGAACACCTGGACTGCCAACGTATTCCGTCCCGGCTGCAACAGGCCGGTGACATCGAACTCCGCCGGCAGATGGGCACCCTTGCTGAAACCGGCATACCGGCCGTTGACCCAGGCATGATACGCCGAATCCACACCGGCAAAATGCAGCAACACCCGGAACCCTGACCAGGCGGCGGGAACTTCGAACGCATGACGGTACAATCCCACCGGATTGGCATCCGGTACATGCGGCGGATCCACCGGAAACGGGTAATTCACGTTGGTGTATTGCGGGCGGCCATACCCCTGCATCTGCCAGACCGACGGCACCGGCAGCGTTTTCCAGTCGACGGCATCGAACCCGCCTTCTTCAAAGCCGGGAACCACGTCCGCCGGTGTCGGGCAATACGTAAACTGCCAGTTTCCATTGAGACGGCAAACGCGTGGTGACCCCCACCGGTCCCCCTTGAGCGCCGTGTTGACGTCCGGATACGGTGTAAAGGATGCACGGGCCGGTTCACGGTTCCGCTGAAGCACACCCAGATTGTTCCAATCGCGATATCCCGGCTGGTCGTCCCGTTGCATGATGGTCCTCCTGTTTCCCTCGTGATGCGATGATTGCGATGTAGCCAGGTTATTGAATATTCAGCGGAACGCGCTTGCTCAACAAGGCAAAGTGCTTATCCAGTGAAAAGAGCGCGAGATCGTTCTGCATGGCGTTTTGGGCAATAATCAAGTCAGGCAGGCCCACTTTGTTGATGCCATTTCGAATACAGATCACCTGCAAATTGATGATTTCCTCCCAGTCAATAACGAGTGGCGAACATTCGATGTTTTTAAGGAGCGTGATGAGCTTTCGTTCCCCGCGAACGAAAAGCGGAGGCGTTAATTCCGCAAGAATGAGGTCGTTGGTAACCACCAGATTCTCTTCAATCAACAAGTCCACCGTTGATAAATTGCCGGTGCCACGGAAATAAGCCACCCAGACAGAACTATCGACAAGGACTTTCATGAGCGTTTACGAACAACGTTTAAATCCAAATCCAAGTTAACACGACCTTTGAAATTTCTTAACTCCTGCAATCGGCTTTTCCTGACAAGATCATGAAGCGCCGTGATAATGACAGCCGTCTTTGTTTTTTGGTGAGAAACCTTCATGGCGTCTTGTATAAGGACATCCGGCAAATCTAACGTGGTTCGCATGGTTGCTCCTTCTATATGCATATACGTCCTAAATTATGCATAACATATATATTTTATCTTTTATTGTCCATACCGTTTAATTGACACTCCGCCACCCGTCATCGTACCGTCACCGCCATGCGCAAAACAGGTTGTCTCAAACCCCTGGAGCCCACCATGAAACTTCAAAACACCTTCCCCGACCCCATCACCCCGAAATCCTACCCCGACAAACTGCAGGAGGTCTCCTACGACCCGTTCAAGGTCATGCCTACCCGCCTGCCCCCCCACCCACGGGTCTTCATCAGCAAGGCCCAGCTGGCCAGCGCCCGTAAACGCGTCGCGGCCAAACACCCGGTCGACATCGCCTGCCTGAAAACCCTGATTGCGAACGGCAAGCTGGATGAGTCCCTCCCGGCAAGAATTCCATTTCCCGACAAGGACGGCCTCCTGGGCCGTTACGCCCACAACGCCCAACGCAACGCCCTGGCGGCCTTGCTGACCGGGAACCACGCCCACCGGCGCCGCGCCATCGCCCTGCTCCGGCTGGTCGCCCCGGCATGCCCCAAGGTTAAATGGAACGGGTTCGAGCACGGCTTGATCTCCCACCTCGCCGCCGCCTATGACCTGTTGTCGGTCACTCCATTGAACCCGGCCGATGACCGTACCTTCCGTACCATGCTGGCGGACATGCCGGCCCGGCTCAACCTCTGCGTACACCGCAACTGCAACAACCATAACGCCATGAACTTGAGCGCCCGCATCACGGTCGGCGCGGCGTTGGGCGACCAGCAGATCATCCACGACAGCCTCTACGGCAACCAGAGCCCGACTGGCTGGCGGTATGGGATCATCCACACCCTCCGGCACGACATCCTCGCCGACGGCATGCAGTGGGAAGGCACCATGGGCTACCACATGGTCGTGGCCGTGGTGCTCGCGGAATCGCTCACCGTTCTGCAAAACTGCGGCGTCGATCTGTGGCATCGCGAACTGCCGTCCCTGATGCAGAACGACGGTCACGACGAACATCGTGGCTGGGGACCCAAGGGCATGAAATGTTTCAAAGCCATGCTGGATGTATTTTTCTATCAGATGTTCCCCAATGGCGATTACTCCACCCTGCACGACCAAATACTCGGCAACATCCGCGGCGTGGGCGCCTGGTGGCCGCTGTTCCCCAAGGCCTGGGAGGTATACCGCGACCCCAAATACACCTGGCTGTTGAACCGTATCCGGCACGATTACCCGGCCAAACCGGCATCCCCCCTGCCACCCTGGTTCCGGGAAGGCCGCGGCGAGATGGATTTCGTCCGCCTCGAATCCCGCACCTGGCCCAAGGGCTCATTCTCCCTGGCGAAGGATGCCGCCTTCTCGCTGGTCGGCCGCCACGTGAACGGCTGTTCCAACCTGCCCGTGAATGGAACCACCATCCTCCGGGCTGACGCCGCACGGGAAGATTCCCCGGCCGCCATGCTCTACTGGGGGCCCCACTGGGCCGGACACCGGTCCCCCGGCGCCCTGCACATCGACCTGCACGTCGGCGGGCACCGCATCACGCAAGCCCCCCACATCTACAAGGGCGCATACGACGACCCCCGCCACCTGAGGTGGGTCCGTACAACCATCGCACACAACACCGTCGCGATGGACGAGCAGTCGATGTTCCCGTTCGATTTCGACACCCAATCCGCCTGGGAATATGACCACTGGCGCGACACGATCTCCGACGGTGTCCAGGAATCTTTCCAGCCCGGACACGCATTCAAGGCGGTCCGCGCTTCCAACGACAACATGTACCGCGGCGTAAAACTCGACCGGACCATCCTCCTGACCCGGGACTATCTGATCGATGTATACCGGGTAACCGGCGACACGCCCCATCAGTTCGACTGGGCCATGCACCTGGGCGCACCGGTGGAACGCCCGCCGCGGGCCACCAGTGTGTCATTGGGCGGACGCCGCGGATACCATCTGATCAAGCAGGCCTGGCGGCATCCGCAACGCGCAGGCTGGATCACCGTGCCGTTCACCGTCGGATCCCTTGACCTACGCACGCAAATCCTGCTGCCGGCCAGGGCTGAATTGATCGTGGCCCGTGATCCCCTGCCCGATGATCTCACCCCGATCGGTGACCGCGAAAAGCCCGGACCGCGCACCGCGGTGATCGTGCGCGCCAAGGCCGCCAAGGTGCTGTTTCTTTCCGTCTGGCATTTTGACGGCAAGACTCCGACTGTACACGCAACCGGAACGGCGGATACCGACGTGGATCTCCTCATCGGAAAAGGCCGCAACCAGGCCCGATGGCGTTTCCCAATCGACGCCTGACAAAAGGAAGCAGACAATGGAACGCGTACGATCGCTCCTGGCATCAAAGACACCCGTCAAATGGCTGTTCTACGGCGACAGCATCACGCACGGTGCCCTGCACACCTTCGGGCAACGCGACTACACCCAGTTATTCACGGAACGAGTCCGCTATGAAATGGGCCGATGCAACGACCTGATTCTGAATTCGGCGATCAGCGGGAACTCGACCGAACACCTGCTCTCCGGGTTTGATTGGCGGGCCGGCGAATTCCGTCCGCACGCCGCATTCCTGATGATCGGCATGAATGACTGCTCAACAACGCGCACCCCGCGCATCGACCCGGATGCATTCCGCAAAAACCTCAACCAGCTTGCCGACCGTTTCGCGGCAATGAACACCGTGACCGTCCTCCAAACCACATGCCCAATCCTCCCCGGGGGCGCACCGGACCGGGAGGGAACCCTGCCGTTGTACATGGAAATCATTCGCCAGGTTGCCCGGGAACGGACGTTACCTTTGATTGACCATTACGCCTGGTGGCAACAGCAAGCGGACCGGCACTATTACTGGATGTCCAACACTTTCCATCCCAACGGATTCGGCCACCTGGCCTTTGCCCATTACCTGTTTAGGGAATTGGGCATCTTCGATGCCGCATCCAGGACCTGCCGCCTATTCCAGCCATAATATGACAAGTCCTCGCATCAGCAGAAACCGCAATGATCATGGTAGGACGGCAGCGGATCATTACGGACAAGCGGCGCCTCGGGCGGATAATCGGCCCCGGGGTCGTACCAGTCGGGCAGGGTGACGTTCGCACAGTCACGCAGCGCGATCGGCCTGCCCCCGGCACAACGAACCTGCCGGAGCCCGCGCAGGTCCCAGTTGCACGCATTGACAAGATTGACGCCCGCACGACCCTCCAATTCAACATTGTCGAAGATGACGTTGTCAAAGGTCCGGTCGGCGTAGGCCACCATGCTGACGCAGGTGTCCGCCCCGGTCGCCTTGACATTCCGGAAGGTGAAATTGCGAAAATGCGGGATGCCGGCAGGACCGGCCACGTAACCGTCAGGCAGTTTTCCCCCGATCGCGTAGTTGTTCTGCAGGCGAAACCGGATCGGACAGGCGACATCCGTGCAGACGATGTTCTCCGCCACGACATTCTCCATGGCGCCGCCGTTGCCGATGTTGCTCTTGAAGCGCAGCCCCATCTGCGTGCCCTCGGCCCGGCAATCCCGCATGATGATGTTGCGCAGCCCTCCCGCGAATTCGGTCCCCAGGGCCAGCAACCCGTGCCCCTCACGGGCGACGCAATCGTGGATCAGCACGTTCTCCGTCGGCCGGTTGACCGCGGCACCCTGAGCGCCCCGGCCACTTTTCAGGCAGAAGTTGTCGTCATGGCAGGAAACGTCGCAATGGTGGATGTGGACGTTGCGGCAGGAATCGATATCGATGCCGTCGGTACTGGGGGCATGCATGCCGAAACGCGAACTGGTGCGGATGGTGACCTGCCGGATCTTCACATCCTCGCAAAACAGCGTATGCAAGGTCCAGGAAGGCGAATCGACAATATGGATTCCCTCAACCAGGACATCCCGGCACCCGGTGATGAGGATCGGCTGAGGTGGAACCATCTTCAACATCAAGCGCTGGGCCATCGCGGATCCGGGTTCATGTTCGAGGACACGCCGCATTTCCGTATCCATCTTGTCAGGCCTGCCGGCCTGAGCCCAATGCGCATTCCACCAGAGGAAGCCGTCGCCCCGGATCGTGCCCCCGCCTGAAATGCGAACGCCATGAATACCGGTGGCATTGACCAGTCCGGCGGT
>MHBQ01000130.1 GCA_001803315.1 Lentisphaerae bacterium RIFOXYC12_FULL_60_16 | reverse complement strand
CCACCAACATCACCTGGATTTCATCCGGGGCGGGGCCGGGCGGCGTGACGCTTGAATTGTCGCTGGACGGCGGCGCGACGTATCCGGTGCTGATCACCAACAACGCGCCCAACGTGACGGGCACCAACACGTTTGCGTGGACCATTGCGGCGCCGAACCCGTCGAGCACGGCGCGGTTGCGGGCGACGGGCAATGTGCGGCCGCAGGTGTGGGGTGAGTCGGCGGTGTTCAAGCTGTCGGACGTGGACATCAAGGACCCGGCGCTGGGGGTGTCGTGGCAGGTGGGCACGACCAACACCATCCGGTGGACCACCGGTGGTGCGGGGACCATGGTGAACCTGTATTACTCGGCCAATGACGGGGCGACGTGGACGCCGGTCGTGGGCGGCACGGAGGTGGCGAACATCGACACGACGGTGACCAACACCTTCGAGTGGGTGATCCCGTCGGCGCCGACCACGGTCGGGCGCATCAAGATCGCCGACGTGGACAGTGGGGAAAGCCTGTGGGCGCAGTCGGCGCGGTTCAACATCGCCGGTGTGCGCATTGACCGGCCCAACGGCGGCATTACGGAACCGAAGTGGACGCTGGGCAAGACCGAGCGCATCTACTGGACCTTTGCGGCGGCGGGGCCGAGCCAGGCGGGACTGTTGCAGTTCTCGTACGGCGGCAACACGGATTACCGCGACATCAGCCTGGCCACCTATCCGCTGGCGGCGACCAACTTCCCGTATGTCCCCACCAACCCGACCGTGCAGGCGCGCGCCAAGATCATCGCGATGGACCCGTTGGTGACCAACATGTGGGACATTTCGGACAACTACTTCACCGTGGCGGGCATCAAGGTCCAGCGGCCCGGCAGCAACGATGTCTATACCGTTGACACGCTGGTCAACCAGGGGATCCGCTGGGTATCGGCCGGCACGGGCGATGACGGGGCGGATGCCTTTTACAGCGCCAACAACGGGGGTACGTGGACTCCGCTGTTCAACAGCGTTTACAACGATGAGGGATTCCCCGGGGTGAACAACCAGAACTGGTCCCCGGCGATGACGGTCGATCTGAACCCGTCGGAGAACGCGCGGATCCGGGTGGTGGCCGGCAGTGTGGCGGTTTCGGGCATCTACACGGGACTCAGTGACCGGTTCATTGCCCGCGGGATCAAGGTGACCAAGCCGGCGGCCGGCGAGGTGGTGAGCCTGGGCGCCCTTCAGCGGGTGAACTGGCTGGAAGCGGGTATTGGCTCGGACGCCCGGGCCCCGTTCTACCTGTCCGTCGACGGCGGGGCGACCTTCAACACCAACGCCTCGATCCTCGGGTTTGCCGCGCCGGTCGGCATCACGACCACGGCCAACTGGATGGTTTCGGCGGCGTTGGACCCCACGACCAGCGCGGTGATCCGGGTGGTGGTGACCAACTCCAACGTCGGCGCAGACATCGGGTATGCGGTCAACAGCAAACCGTTCGTGTTGCGCGGGATGCGGGTGATCAGCCCGACTGCCGGGATGAACTGGGAAATCGGCACCCCGCAGTCGGTGCAGTTCCTGTCGGCGGCGGCGGGCGCCTATGCCGACATCCTGTATGCGGCGGACGGGGTCAACTTCGACGCCGTGACGCCGGTGGCGGACGACATTGCCATCGGCAACGGGCTGAACACCTTTGTGTGGACCATCGAGCGGACCCGCCAGCCGAGCACCAATGCGCGGCTGCGGGTGACTTCGGGGGGGCTGACGGCCGATTCGCCGGTGTTCACCGTGGGCGGTGTGATGGTCACGCGCCCGACGGGGTCGGACATCTGGGCGGTGGGTGAAACCAACCGGATCCAGTGGATTTCCGTGGGGACGCAGGGCACCAACACCATCCAGATCCGGCGGGGCGCCACCGTGGTGGGGGGCATCACCAACGTGACCGGCGCCTTTTACTACTGGACGGTGGCCAGCAATGCCGCGGGGACCAACATCACGATCCGGGTGACCGACAGCGGCGGGTATTACGGCGTATCGGAACCGTTTGAGATCGTGTCCGAGCCGATCATCCGGATTTTGTCGCCGTTGCCCGGCGAGTTCTTCCGGGTCAGTGAGACATACGATGTCCGGTGGAGCCGCGGCGGCAACATGGGCGGGGATTTCGCGGTGTTCCTGTCCACCAACAACTTCGTGACCCGGAGTCCGGTCTTCGGCGGGACGCCGGACCTGGCCAACAACATCTTCTCGTTCCCGTGGACGCTGAATGACCCGGACCGGCTGGGTGCGGCGCGGCTGTTCGTGACCAACATGATCACGCCGGGCATCCAGGACACCTCCGGGGTGTTCTACCTGTCGCCCAAGTTCGAGATCACCATGCCCAACGGCGGGGAGACGCTGTACGCGTTGCGGCCGACGACGGTCAAGTGGAAGACCCAGGGGACGATTCCCGCCGTGGACCTGTACTACACCGTGGATCCGTTGCGGAGTCCGGCGAGCTGGGTGAAGGCCAACACGACGCCGATCCCGGCGCAGCTGCCGTACCACAACGTGGAGAGCTCGTACACCTGGAGTGTGCCGCAGGTGCCGCACGGGTCCCTGATGTGGATCCGGGTGCAGGATCCGCGCTACACCAACCGGTTTGACCGCAATCTGCGCGGTCCGTTCGACGACTGTGACAACGTGGTGACGGTCAACTGGTACCGGATCGTGTGGGACATGTACAACCAGGATACCGGCCAGGGGCTGGACAAGCTGAGTGTGAGCGACAGTTCCGGCTGGTCGGCGGCGAACCTGCCGTCCAACGTGGTCCATTACTACCCGTACGGCACGTACGACACCGTGTGGTACCGGGAATTCTTCCATGACCAGGTGATCTTCCAGTGGCTGGCGGACAGTTCGCGGACCAACCGGGTGCCGATGAAGATGAGCGAGATCGAGCCGGAATACCACGTGATGGCGAACTTCGCCTACGCGATCTCGAACCGGACGTTCACGATCAACTCGTGGCTGGAGCGCAACGGCGCCATCCTCAAGAACCCCGACCGGTGCGTGATCGACGTCTACTGGAAGGGCGGTGACCAGATCGAGTCGCTGACCAAGCTCACGCCCGACCTCAACGGCGTGTTCTGGCAGGACTGGGTGGTGGGCGACACCGAGGCGGCCCTGCGGGCGGACGGCCGGCTGGGGCCGACCGAGACCTTCAACAGCACGGATGTGTTCTTTGCCAAGGTGCTGGTGCGGTTCTCCGGCGTGGAGTATTCCGCCGGGTTGACCTTTGCGCTGCGGTTGGCGGCGGCGGAGGAGCAGGTGGATGCCATCGGGGCCCTAATCAGCGGCAGTGAAGGCCGGGTGATCGGCGCCATCGGCGGCGTGTCCAACGCGGTGGCCGGGGTGTCGAATGCCGTGGCGGATGTGCGGACCTCGCTGGGAGTGTTCCGGGGCGAGACCGGGACGAACTTCGCGCGGTTGATGGACCTGGGCAGCGCGACGACCAGCATGCTGGCGCGGGTGGAGACCGGCATGCAGGGCATCACCAACACGATCCTGCCGGGCATCGACCTGCTGACCAATATGGTGTCCGTGATGGGCCCGACGCTGTCCAACGTCTGGACCTCGGTGACCAATCTGGAAAGCACGGCGGATTCCGGGCTGGCGCGGATACTGACGCGGCCGACCACGGTGCCGTTCGGATCGGTGAATGCCATGCTGTTCAAGACCCGGGCGGGCTGGGACAGTTCGCAGGTGCTGATCACCGTGTCCAACGCGGCGCAGGGCCAGGTGTTCAGCAGCACCATGAGCGAGGTGATCGGCGGCATCTACCAGCGCGACCTGACGGCGGATTGGGGGACCAACAGCTATATCGTGACCTGCCGGGATCCCAAGGCGTCGGACCAGATGATCCTCACCGTGTCCGGGTCCGGCTCGCTGGACGACATGCCGGACCAACTGGCGGGGGTGAGCAACCGGATTGCCGACCTGCAGGCGCAACTGGATACGGTCGAGGACCTGGTTGCGGGTATGGAAGGGCTTGACCTGTCCGGGGTGATGACCGGATTAGACGAGGTGCAGACGGCCGTCGCGGGTTTGGGTGGGACGGATCTGACCGAGGTCATGACCGGGTTGGAATCGGTGCAGGATGCGGTTGCGGGCCTGGGGGGGACGGACCTGTCGCAGATCGACCTGTCCGGGGTGACGCGGATCGAGGAGCGGCTGGGCCGGATGAACGATCCGGTGGACAACGACACCTTCTTCGGGCGGCTGGCGTGGCTGGCGACCCGGATTGAGGCGTCGGGGCAGTCGGCCTCGGATGCCTCCAAGAAGGCGCAGTCCGCCAAGACCGAGGCGGCGGCGGCAGCCAGCGGGGTGGAGGAGCTCAAGTTGTTGCTGGCGGCGGGGGATCCGGGCGCGACGTTGCGGCAACTGGGCGTGATCCGCGAATCGCTGAGCCAGGCGCAGCGCGATGTGCAGGATATTCCGCGGCAGATGCGCATCTCGGAGTTGTACAGTTCGATGAAGGAGATGGCGACGGTCATCGATCAGCTGGCGCGAAGCCGTGGATTCGATCCGCAGATGAACCTGGTTGAGCCGGCGGCCGGGGCGGAGGGTGAAGCGGAGGCGGATGAGGACATGATCGGCGTGTTGAACCGGAACCTGGGCGAGATCAAGGGCTCGATGCAGTTCATGCAGCAGTTGATCAACGACATGCGGTACGAGCCGACGATTACCGAGACGCTGGTCGGGACGGAGTAGGGGATTTGGGAACGTAGAAGGTAGAACGTGGAACGTGGAATGTGGGGAGTTGTGCGGAGCGCAGGTAGGGCGAGGTGCCTGCCCTGCGAAGCCTTGGCGAAGCAGGGTCCCTACCGAGCCGTCTGGTCTTGGGTGGACGCCGTTGTACCTAACGGCGTTAGGAATTTGACGGGATAGACAGGATGGGATGAGAGACGGAGAGAACATCGAACAGCGAACAAGGAACACGGAACGCACAAGGATAAGGAAAGATGACCGTTGGGCGTTCCGTGTTCGCTGTTGAGTGTCCCGTTGGACTGAAAACTGAACACTCGCCTTTGCGTGAGATCTGGTCTGTTTGGGAGGGGAAACGGCTCACGGGGACCCTGCTTCGCTTAGAAGCTACGCAGGGCCGTGCGGATAAGAGGAACATCGAACAGCGAACAAGGAACACGGAACGCACAAGGATAAGGAA
>MHBQ01000129.1:25034-27983 GCA_001803315.1 Lentisphaerae bacterium RIFOXYC12_FULL_60_16 | reverse complement strand
CGTACAGGATGGCGGTTGCGGCGGCGGGGGTACTCCTCGCAGGGGTGTCTTCTGTCCATGCCGCCGATTTTTCCACCTGGCAGAAGAAGATGCAGGTCCGGCTTGCCGGATATGACGGTTCTGAAACCCTTTCCGATTTCCCTGCGCTTGTGGTTTTTACCACCAACATCGCTGGATTCAGCTACAGCCAGTTCCTGTCCGGGACCAATGCTGATCTGCGCTTTACGGACGATTCGGAGACCAACGAGCTCAGCCACGAGGTTGAGTACTGGGACGCAAGTCCGGTTGCGGAGATTTCGTTACCAACGGCGGTCTCAGGTTTGGCCGTCTGGTTGAAGGCGGATGCAGGGGTGCAGACGAATGGTTCCGGAGCTGTTACCAACTGGGTGGACCAGACGGGCAATGGGCGCCATGCCTGGCAGACCAATGCAAGCGAACGACCGCAATGGACGAGCAGCGGGATCGGGGGGAAGCCTGTTATACGGTTTGACGGTACGGACGACGGTTTGAACATGGGGAGCTTGTCCGCTACGTTCCCGACGGCCGCAACGGTATTCGTCGTTGCCACCCTGAATGCTGACAACGACTATAACCTGTTGACCACGTATAACAACGGCGGTTACTGGCGTTACAGCGGGGACGGGAAGGCTTACGGCGGGGTGTTCCGTGCCACTCGGGTGGATGCCGTTTGCCCGGCCCCGAATTCTGGATCACACATCTTCGCTGTCGAGAGCAGCGCCGCGAAGTGGGAGATGTGGATTGACGGTGATTCGCGGGGATCGGCTGCCACGGCCTACTATGCGGGTGAAGACTACCGGATCGGGCGGCCGGACGGCGGGACTGCCGATGTACGGAACCTGAAGGGTGATATTGCCGAGATTCTCATCTATGACCGTCCGCTTTCATCCCTCGAACATAAGCAGGTCGGCGCCTGCCTGGCAAAGAAGTACGGGTTGGCGGACATGTACCGCCATGGTGCTTCGTTTGTCTGGGTCCGTCTGCCGGCCCTCGTAAACTCCAATACCACAATCCGGGCATTCTGGGGCAAGAGCGGGACCATTGCTCCGGAATACAGGACGAATGGTGCGGTGTGGTCTGGCAGCTATCTTGGCGCATGGCTCATGGACCAGACCGGCGATACGGATTCCTCGCCGAAGCGGTACGATGGTACGGCGCAAGGCACCGTGCTGCAGATGACCGGGAAGATAGGCGCGGCCAATGATTTCGACCGGAGTTCTGATTACGTCAGTGTGCCGGACAAGACCGACTTCACGCTGCTCGGCGACTACTCCGTGAGTGCATGGGTCAACTCCGACGTGGTTGGAGCCGGGCAGATGATGGTGGGAACCTATTCAAATGCCGGCTTCATGTTCGGAATAGATGACGCCGCGGACAGCAAGCTCCAGTTCTGGGAGGGTGCGTGGCGCTCGAGTTCGACGAGGGTGGTGCCGGGTACCTGGAGCCACGTGGCCTATACCCGCTCGGGCACGGACGGACGGTTCTATATCAACGGCAGCAACGTCTGTACGCGAACGGATGCCCAGGCAACTGGAAACGGGGGAGGACTGGAACTCGGCGGCGGCGGCGTAAGCTGGGCAAGCTATCGGTTCGACGGCAAGGTTGACCAGGTTGAGTTGGCGGCAGTGAAGCGGACACCGGGGTGGATCCGGGCGTCGTGGAAGAACCAGAACAACCCGGCGGGTTTCGTCAATTTCGCCACGGTAAGGAACGGTGGTGCACCGATGGTCATCAACCTTGCTGCGACCAACGTCACGGCGACCACGGGACGCTTGGCGGCGTCGCTTGTCTCCACGGGACTGGCTTCGACCGTGGTGCGGGTTTACATGGGTACTGTGGATATGGGGACCGTTTATTCCGGATGGTGGAAAACAAACACTTTCCCGGCAAGTACGTCGCCCGGTCTGATAGGCACCAATGTCTCGGGACTGGTTTCAGATTCCCTGTATTTCTATCGCTACTACGCCACCAATACGTGGGGGGACTGGTGGGGGGATCCTGCTTCGGTGTTCATCACCGGCGAGATCGGGGTGACGGTTCCCGACCCGGCAGCGGCTGAACAGGGCACGGACCCGATGGCCTTTTCCGTCTTTCGTCCTTCGTGGGCCACCAACGCACCACTGGTGGTTCATTACTCGGTTGGGGGCACAGCCGTAGCCGGTACGGACTACCCGGTACAGGCGGGAACGGTAACAATCCCCCCAGGGAGTACCAATGCGACCGTCAGCGTAACGCCGTACCATGACCAGCTGACGGGTGAGGGCAGTGAGACCGTGATCCTGACGCTTGTCCCGGCTGCCTACCGCATCGGTTCGTTCGCCAGCGCCACCGGGACGATCGCCAACGCTACAACGAAGGGATGGTTTGTTTCGACAACCGGCACAGATACGAATACCGGGGCAAGCTGGTCCACGGCGTACCGGACAATCAGCAACGCTTTGATGCGCGCGCAACAGACGGCAGGCGACGAGGTGTTCGTGGCCACCGGTACGTACGACACGGCCATCCTGATGAGTATCACGAACGGTGTTCGTGTCCAGGGCATCCATGGACCTGAGTCAACCGTCCTGAACTGGACAGGCAGCGGCACCAGGATTCTCTCCGTCGCTCACAGCAGCGCGGTTGTCGAAGGTCTTACCATTCGCGGTGCTTCGCATGGGGCTGTCTACCTGCTGGATGGGCAGTTCAAGAACTGCCGGATCGCCGACAATTTTGCCCCCCAGGTAAAAGGCGGCGGCATACTCATGGAAGGGGGAGCACTGATCAACTGCGTGGTTTCCAACAATGTGCAACGCGATCCTACCTGGGGACCCGGCGGCGGGATCTACCTGCAGGCAGGGATGGTCACACAATGCAAGATTGTTAACAATACGGTGAACGGGGGTGGATGGGGCGGATACGGGGTTGGCGCCGGTGCCGGAGTGATGATGC
>MHBQ01000129.1:0-24978 GCA_001803315.1 Lentisphaerae bacterium RIFOXYC12_FULL_60_16 | reverse complement strand
GATGGTAATGGTAACGGCGCGGGGGTGTACCAGACTGGCGGCGATATCATCAACTGTACCATCGCCGATAACCAGTGCGCGGCTTCGAGGACGGGTGCCGGGATGTACAGGACCGGCGGCACGGTGCTGAACACGATCATATTCGGGAACCAGCAGGGGACCGCCGATCAGAACATTACCGGGACAAACAGCATTACCTATTCCTGTTCACCGGACCTGGCTGCCGGGGTGAACAATAACATCACGGATAATCCGTTGTTCACCGACGTTCCGGAGGACAATTTTCACCTTGTGGGAACATCGCTCGCGATTGATCGCGGCCAGAACGTGTGGAGCGAAGGTGATGTGGACCTGGACGGCGCGCTGCGTGTTGTTGATGGTAACGACGATGCGATACCTGCCGTCGATATCGGCTGCTACGAAGCGCCGCTGATGTCCGATCAGCCGTTATGTTGCAGTTTCACGGCAGTTCCGGAGATAGGCTTCAATTCGGTGAACGCGGTGCTGACCGCGTCTGCCGCGGGTGCGGATCCGGTGATCTCGTGGTGCGGCTGGGACTTCGACAACAACGGCACATTCGATGAACAGGGGCCCGGAAAGCAGATCATCACGAACAGCTACGGTCATGGTATGTGGTCCACGCGGCTTGTCGTGAGCAATGCCTCGATGGAGCGCGCAACCTACACGAGGACGCCTGCGGTCCGCGTCTACCCGACCCTGTATTATGCTTCGCAGTCTGGCAGTAATACGGCGCCGTACGAAACGCTTCAGAAGGCGGCGACGAATATACAGACGGTCCTGGACTTTGCCTATGCGCCCGGTACGACTGCCATAACTGTCCGGGTTGCCGCCGGGACATGGACCCTGCCTGCGCGACTGGAAATCACCAAGCCGTTGGCGGTGCGGAGTATCGCGGGACCGGCATCTACCGTTCTTAGGAAGCCCACCGCCACGCGCGCAGTGTTTATGACCCATGCCGGCGCGGTGCTGGACGGATTTACGGTGCGCGATACAACGCAGGGGGGTATTGACCTGCAGCAGGGGGTGGTGACGAACTGTTACATCATCAATAACATGGCCAGCCAAGTGAAGGGCGGCGGTATCTTCATCGATACCGGGACGCTGGTGAACAGCGTGGTGTCCAACAACTGGCAGACCGATCCGACATGGGGTCCGGGCGGCGGTGTCTACCTGCAAGCTGGCCGGGTGGCGATGTGCAAGATTGTGAACAACAGGGTCCAGGGCGGGGGGTTGGGTGGCTATGGTGTCGGCGCCGGTGCCGGAGTGATGATGCGCGGCGGCGTGCTCGAAAATTGCCTGATCTTCGGGAACCAGGCGACCTATACCGCTGACGGGAACGGGGACGGGGCGGGGGTGTATCAGACCGCCGGCAGGATTGTAAACTGCACCATTGCGAGCAACCGGTGCGCATCTTCACGTTTCGGGGCAGGGATTTACAAGACAGCAGGGACCGTGACAAACACGATTGTATACGGAAATCAGAAGGGTACGGACGACCAGAACATCACGGGCACCAACGGCGTCTTCTACTCCTGTTCCCCAGACCTGGCCACGAATCCAGTGACACATAACATCAACGGTGACCCTCAGTTCGTCGGCATAGCGACAGGTGACTGCCATCTGCTGGGCAGTTCACCTTGCATAGACAAGGGAACCAACCTGGCGTTGGTGGTGGACCTGGATGGAAGTACAAGGCCTATTGACGGCAACCGGGATGTCGTGCAAGTCATGGATATGGGATGTTATGAGGCGCCAACGGCAGAGAGTCAGCCACTCAGTTGCAGCTTTACGGTTGCTCCGGGTATCGGGTTTAACTCCGTGGATGCGGTCTTCACGGCGGCCGTCGGGTTTGGCAATACCAATGTCACGTGGTTCGGATGGGATTTTGACAACAATGGTAGCTATGAGCGGCAGGGACCCGGCCTGTGGGTTGTAACGAATCTTTACGGGTACGGCCAGTGGACGGTGAAGCTTGCCATGAGTAACGTGGTGCCGGAAGGAGCCGTCTATTCAAGGGTGGATGCGGTGCGTGTGTATCCGACCATGCTCTATGCGTCGCAAACCGGGAGCAACCAGATTCCGTATAATTCCTGGGCCAAGGCGGCAATCAATATCCAGACCGTGATCGACTATGCCTATGCGCCAGGTACGCCAACGGTGACGGTCTGGGTGGCAGCCGGTACCTACACGCTGCCGGCCCGGCTCGATATTCCAAAGGCGCTTGTTGTGCGGAGCCTTTACGGGCCGGAAGTGACGATTCTGCGCAAGCCAACCGTAACCCGAGGCGTCTTCGTAGCACACGCCAAGGCGGTTTTCAGCGGGTTCACGGTGCAGGATTGCGCCGTGGGCGGCGTGGAATTGCAGGCCGGAACGGTAACGAACTGCCACATTATCAACAACACCACGTGGACAACGTACGGGGCCGGCCTCAATGTGAGCGGCGGGACGGCCGTCAACTGTCGCGTGGCGAACAACAGCAACGCAGGCGGCAACTGGGCGCCCGGCGGAGGGGTCTGGATGAGTGGGGGACTGGTGATGAACTGCATCATCACGAACAACCTCAATGCCGATGGTTTCTGGGCGAACAACGGTGCGGGAGCCGGTGCGTACCTGAATGGCGGGATACTGCGAAACTGCCTTGTCTTGCGGAACCGGGCCACGAGCCTTACGCAGGGCAATGCGGGTGGCGTCTACAACGCAGGACGCGTCGAAAACTGCACCATAATCAGTAACCAGTGTGCGGCGGGTCTGACCGGCGGCGGAGTTTTTCAGGCTGCCGGAGGTTCAATCACAAACAGTATTATCTGGCATAATCTTGCGGGGACAGTTGCCAACGATCTCAACAGTACGTCAAGGGTAGGCTATTCATGTTCGCCGACACTGGTACACGGTATGAGCGGAAATATCACCAACGATCCGGTGTTCTGGAAGCAGGGAACGGGGAGTTTCCAGCTGTTTCCCTTATCGCCTTGTCTTGACAAGGGTATCATGCGATCATGGATGACGGACGCCGTTGATCTTGATGGTCGTGCGAGAGTGTTCCGCAGCAGGGTCGACATGGGTTGTTACGAGTCGCACTACATGGCGGGTACCATGGTTGTGGTGTGGTAAGGGTGATGGGGATGTGCTGCCTCTAGGGCACCGGAGGTTGGTTTTGCTTCGTCCCTCGTACAGGATGGCGGTTGCGGCGGCGGGGGTACTCCTCGCAGGGGTGTCTTCTGTCCATGCCGCCGATTTTTCCACCTGGCAGAAGAAGTTGCAGATCCGGTTCGCCGGATATAACAAGCCGGAAACACTTTCGGACTTTCCAGCCCTCGTTGTGTTCAGTACCAACACGGCCGGGTTTGCCTACAACCAGTTCCTTTCTGCCACCAATGCGGACCTTCGGTTTACTGACGATACCCAGACGAACGAACTCAACTACGAATTGGAACTCTGGGATACCAATGCCATTCCCGACGGGACATCGTTTGCATGGGTGCGTGTGCCGGCGCTTGCAGGCACCAATACGTCCATATGGGCGTTCTGGGGTAAGAGCGGCGCCACGGCGCCGGCATACCGGACCAATGGGGCTGTCTGGGCCAGCAGCTATCTGGGCGTCTGGCATATGGACCAGCCGAGCGATACGGATTCGTCGTCCAGGGGATACCACGGGACAGCACAGGGGACTGTTGTCCAGGCCGGGGGACGGGTGGGCAATGCCAATGATCTCGATCCGACTGCCGACTTTGTCAAAGTGACAGATCGGGACGACTTCACGATGATCGGCGATTACACCGTCAGCGCGTGGGTTCATCGTGATACCATGGGGTCATGGAGGGCGTTCTGTGGCACGTACAACGGCGCAGGGTTCATCTTTGCCCTGGATGGGACCGTGGATGGGACCGTGCAGTTCTGGGATGGTGCGTGGCGACCCAGCGGGATCGCGGTCACTGCCGGCGCGTGGAACCACATCGCCTACACGCGCACGGGTTCGGATGGTCGCTTCTACCTCAATGGGTCGAACGTGGCCACGATCGCCAATGCCCAGGCCTGTGGCAACGGGGCGGACCTGGAACTGGGCGGCGGCGGGATCAGCTGGAGTTCATACCGGTTCGACGGGCGGGTGGATGAAGTCCGGATAGCAAACGTCAAGCGGTCATCCAATTGGCTCTGGGCATCGTGGCGCAATCAGGCATTTCCTGGCAGCTTTGTAACTAACACGGGTGTGCAGGTAGGCGGTATGCCGTTGGTCTTGAACCGTACGGCCACGAACGTCAATGCCACCAGCGCCAACATGAACGGCAACCTGGTGTCCACCGGTCTGGCATCAACGGTGGTCCGTGTGTTCTGGGGGACAAGTGACGCCGGCCAGGTACGGAGCGGGTGGACAACAACGAACTCATTCCCCGGTTGCCCCGCGGTGGGGCTGATGACGACCAACATCTCAACGCTCGTTGCCAACACGCTCTACTACTACCGCTACTATGCCACCAACAGTGTCGGTGAATGGTGGGCTGACCCGGCCTCGGTCCTGATAACCGGTGAAATCGGTATCCGTGTGACGGATGGAAACGGAGCGGAACAGGGCGCCGATCCGTTACGGTTTTCTATTTACCGGGGTGCCGCCGTGTCCGGAGCCCCGTTATCGGTCAACTATACGCTCAGTGGCACGGCCGGCAACGGAACGGATTACGAGACGCTAAGCGGCACGATAATCATTCCCCCGGCGGCTACCAACATGGTGCTGCAGGTAACGCCCATCCACGACCAACTGACCGGGGAGGCGAGCGAGGATATCATCGTAACGTTGGCTGTCGGGCCCTACCGGATCGGGCCATCCAACTGTGCAACCGGTGCAATCGCCAATTCGGGAACTAAGGGATGGTTCGTATCAACGACCGGGACGGACACCAACACGGGTGCGAGCTGGGCAACTGCATACCTTACCATTGCCAACGGGATTGCCAACGCAACGACTGCAGGAGACGAGGTCTTTGTGGCGGCGGGAACCTACAACACCGCGGCATTGATTGCCATTGCCAACGGGATCCGGGTGGTGGGCGTGAATGGTCCGGCTTCCACAATTGTCCGGCGGAGCAGCGGTTCTGCGCGGATATTCAACCTGAACCATGCCAGTGCGGTCCTGGAAGGATTCACGGTAAGCGATGCGACGGTTGGCGGTGTCTACCTTCAGCAGGGGACGATCACCAACTGTCACATTGTCAACAACTTTGCGCCGCAGGTAAAAGGCGGCGGAATACTCATGGAGGGGGGAGCACTGGTCAACTGCGTGGTTTCCAACAACGTGCAGCGTGATCAAACCTGGGGACCCGGCGGTGGAATCTACCTGCAGGCAGGGACGGTCACACAATGCAAGATTGTTAACAATACGGTGAACGGGGGTGGGTTGGGCGGATACGGGGTTGGCGCCGGTGCGGGCGCCATGGTGCGGGGTGGCGTGCTGGAAAACTGTCTGATCTACGGCAACAAGGCAACCTACACCGCTGACGGGAACGGAGACGGGGCGGGGGTGTACCAGACAGGCGGGATTGTCAGGAACTGCACGATTGCCAGTAACCGGTGCGCGTCGTCCCGGTCCGGTGCCGGCATATACAGGACCGGCGGCACGGTCACCAATACGATCGTCTACGGGAACAAGAAAGGTACGGATGATCAGAACATCACGGGCACCAACGGCGTCTTCTACTCCTGTTCGCCGGACCTGACCACCAGTGTTACGACGCACAACACCAGTGATGATCCGCTGTTTGTCGGTATGATAACCGGGAATTGCCATCTGCTTCCCACCTCTCCATGTATTGATGCCGGGAAAGATCTGACGGGGATGTCCAGTGATCTTGACGGTCAACCCCGTCCGATAGATGGCAACCGCGATACGGTGGCCGTGACGGACATGGGGTGCTACGAGTCGCCGACGGCGGAAAGCCAGCCCCTTGGCTGCAGTTTCTCTGCTGCGCCTTCCGTCGGGTTCAATTCCCTTGACGCTGTTTTCACGGCCGCCATCGGCGGGGGCAACACCAACGTGACCTGGTATGGATGGGATTTCGACAACAACGGAAGCTACGAACGCAGCGGAGCCGGCTGGCGGGTGGTCACCAATACATACGGCCTGGGCAACTGGACGGCGAAGCTGGTCGTGAGCAACACGGCGCTGGAAAGAGCCGTCTACACGAAACTGAACGCGGCACGGGTCTATCCCACCGTCTACTACGCGTCGCAGTCCGGTAACAACACGGCTCCCTACGACACACTCGGGAAGGGCGGGACGAATATCCAGACGGTGATCGACTACGCCTATGCGCCCGGAACGACGGCCATCACGGTGCGCGTGGCGGCGGGGACATGGACGGTTCCGGCGCGGTTGGACATCACCAAACCACTGGCCGTGCGAAGCGTTTCTGGACCGGGTGCCACAATCCTTCGGATCACCGCCCTGTCGCGTGTTGTCTTCATGACGCACGCGAGCGCCGTGCTGGACGGATTCACGGTGCGTGACTCAACGCGTGGCGGGGTGGAACTGCAGCAGGGCCTGGTGACTAACTGCTATATCGTAAGTAACTCGGCGCCGCAGATTCGGGGCGGCGGGATATTCATAGACACCGGCACCATGGTCAACAGCGTGGTGTCGAACAACTGGCAGACCGATCCGACATGGGGACCGGGCGGCGGGGTGTATCTCCAGGCAGGCCGCGTGGCCACATGCAGGATTGTGAACAACAGGATCCTTGGCGGCGGATTGGGCGGGTACGGGGTGGGGGCGGGTGCGGGAATAGTGATGCGTGGCGGGATCCTGGAGAACTCCCTCATCTACGGCAACAAAGCAACCTACACGGTGGATGGCAACGGTGACGGCGGTGGTGTGTATCAGACAGCCGGAGTGATCAGGAACTGCACGGTTGCCAGCAACCAATGCTCGGCAACGCGGTACGGGGCCGGCGTCTACAAGACCGGTGGAACGATTACGAACACGATCGTGTACGGGAACAAGCGGGGATCTGAAGACAATAACATCGCAGGAACCAACAATGTCTTCTATTCGTCTTCGCCGGATCTCTTCTCCAGTCCCGTTACGCACAACACGAGCGAAAACCCGTTGTTCTATGGTATGTCTACCGGGAACTGTCACCTTCTGCCGACTGCTCCCTGCATCGATACCGGGAAAGATCTGGCCGGCGTAACCATCGACCTCGAAGGGACCGGGCGTCCGATCGACGGTAACAACGATTCAACGGCAGTGACCGACATGGGCTGTTACGAGGCCCCGAATTCAGGAACACTGCCGTTGAGTTGCAGTTTCACGGTAGGACCAGAGGTCGGTTTGGAAAGTGTGACGGCGATCTTCCAGGCCTCTGTTGCGGGCGCCAACACAAACATCACCTGGTACGGATGGGACTTCAATAATGACGGTACTCCGGACAAAACTGGAGCAGGCTTGAACAATGTTACGAACACGTTCTCGCTCGGGTTCTACACGGTGAAACTGACGGCGAGCAATACTGTTCCGCAAGGGACGACGTACACGATGCCCAATGCCGTCCGGGCGTATCCGACGGTTCTCTACGCATCGCCGTCGGGCAGTAATCAGCCGCCATATAATTCGTGGGCCAAGGCAGCCACGAACATACAGACCGCCATCGATTACGCTTATACGCCGGCAACAGCAACGGTCCGGCTCTGGGTGGCGTCCGGCACCTATACGCTGCCCGCGCGGTTGGATATTGGGAAGGGGTTGCGTGTCCAGAGCGCATCGGGACCGGTCGCGACGATTCTACGAAAACCCACGGGCACGCGTGGCGTGTTTGTTGCGCATTCACGCGCGGTGCTGAGCGGCTTCACGGTCAGGGATTGTGCCGTCGGCGGAGTGGAATTGCAGGCTGGATTGGTGACCAACTGTTACCTTATCAACAATCCGACAGTTACCACGTACGGAGGCGGCCTTAATGTGAGCGGCGGCACGGCTACAACCTGCCGCGTGGCCAATAACAGTAATGCGGGTGGCAACTGGTCCCCCGGTGGTGGGGTCTGGATGAGTGGCGGCCTGGTGGTGAACTGTCTCATTACCAATAACCTGGGTGCGGGTGGCTTCTGGCAGTTCAGCACGTCAGGAGGCGGCGTATATCTGAATGGTGGCACGTTGCGAAACTGCCTCGTGGCATGGAACCGGACGACCAGCGGCAGTCAGGGTAATGGCGGTGGCGTTTATTCCGCCGGCCGTCTGGAGAATTGCACCGTTGTCAGCAACACCTGCACGGCCGGGCTCACCGGTGGCGGCGTATACCTGAACGGCGGGTCCGTGACAAACTCGATCATCTGGTACAACCGTGCGGGTACGGTGACCAACAATCTCAATATGACGAACAAGGTCGGCTATTCCTGCTCGCCGACACTCGTGGCCGGTGTCAACGGCAACCTGAGTACCAACCCGCAGTTCCAGGATCGCGACAAGGGGGACTTCCGGATCATGCCTGGTTCGCCGTGCAAGGACAAGGGCAGGGCGTTCCCCTGGATGGCAGGCGGGCGGGACCTGGCCGGCAATGCGCGCGTTCTTGGCGCCGCCGTGGATATGGGAGCGTATGAGGTCTCTATCTCGAGGGGCGGCATCTTCCAGTTCAGGTGACTACCGGCAGAGAACGAATCCCGATCATCCGAACGTCGAACACCCCATCTTTCCTGAACCCTGAACCTGTCTCCCGCCATCCTCACCTTCCGCCCGCAGGTTGCCACTCCTCAAGACCCGATTCCGGCGCGCCCTTGCCTTCTCCTTTTTGACCGGTGAAGGCCGGGTGCAGTGTCGTGTTGGTGCTGCAGATGGCCCGCCCAAGCCGGGCAGGTGACACGGGGACTTCTTCAGCTACGAGTTCAGGGACATTGTATGTCAGTGCAAGCGACTCGTAGAACGCCGGATCCTCCTGCGGCATCACGAACGGCTTGTGCGCCACGCCATGCGTGTCGAAATAACTGAAGTACGGCTTCGCCAGGACGCCACCATCGCGCTTGCTGGCAAACACGATCCACCGGCCATTCCGGGACCAGCAGTGCCACGAATCGCTCCATTCGCTGTTGATGTCAAGCGATCGCAAGGTCCCGGTTGTGCGGTCAAGCAGGTACAGGTCGGATCCCGGCTGGTAGATCGGGAAATTGCCATGAGGCGAAAGCGAAAAGAGCACCCATCGTCCGTCGGGAGACTCACGGGGTTGTGCGGCACTCAATCCTGAATGGGTGGAGGAAACAAGCATTTCCGGCCGGCCCCATTCCCCGGTTGATGGATCATACGGGATACGCATCAGATCGTATTTCACATCGTAGAATCGTTCGAATGGGATCTGAGCTGCGCTGCAGAAATACAGGGACTTTCCGTCAGCCGACCATGAGGGCCATGTCTCGCGCCGGGCCGGGTCGGCAATGGCGGGGGTAGCCGTGATCTCGTCTTTGTCGAGCAGGTACACGGCGAGGTCGGAATCGTTGTCCCATACATCGCGATGCTCGCCCACCGTGTGCTCAAAAGGAGAAACCTTGTTCACCGAGAACGCGATCCTTTGCCCGTCAGGGTGCCATGCGTGGTATGCGGCCGCCATTTTGCTGAACCCCGAGGTCGTTGTGTCAACACGGGTGATCGTGCCGTCCCGGATAACAACCATGGGTTTGCCGAATGACTTGCTCCGGATCTGGAGACTCATCCGGCCGGTCCTGTTTGCGCTGAAGCTGTGGCAATTGAGGCAGCCGTTGCGGTCGTAGCTGAAAGACTGGTTTTCAAGGACCGCCTGCTCGTGGAATGTCTCCAGGTCCCGCTGGTAGATGCCCATCTTGCGCCACAGGTGGTCAATCGGCGGAAGCAGGCGGTAGACGACATAGCGGTCCACGGGTTCTGCTGCAATACGGTTCGTCACCGTCTGGAACCGGTGCCATATCCTGCCCGCGTCACGCACCGCAATGTCGACCAGCAATTTGTTCCCACGGTTCTGCTCCAGGAGTTCGCGCCACGGTCGTGGCGGGATGCGGATCGCACCCCTGCGGCCGGATACCACGAGTGGGGCCCCCTGTTGTCCGGAGAAGCGCGCAACGACGCAACCGGCCGGTTCGTGAACGGAAAAATTCAGTGGTGCGATGTTGGGTGGAATGACGATGCCGGAGTAGTCCGGATAGAGCTTCGGCGGACGACCGGCATCCGTGGCGGAGTCCGGCCATTCCGGCCGGCAGCCGGTCAGGGTCAGGCCAAGCAGGACGACCATGCCGGTTGCCGCGATGGGTCCACGGAGCATCATGGCCCGCCCCCCGGTTGCTTCGATGTGAGGGTCAAGTTCGCGGGTGTGGCTCCGGCCGCGGTCCGCCCGAATACATCAAAGAACCAGTATGTGTTGCCGAAATCACCGATGAGCAGATTCCAGAGCGTTGCAGGCTCGCCCGGGTGCTGCATGAACCGTGTCAGGAAAGCCCGGAACCGGCGCTCCATCTCCGGCGTGGGACGGAAATCTTCGAGGCCGGGCGGCCACGCACCGTTGGCCTGGCGATATACAAGCAGTGCTTCCTCCATGTGGGTTGGAAGCACGTAGTAGAAATCGGGGAAACGTGCAGCGAGCGTACCGAACCCCTTCATGTTCGACGTGAGCAGGTAGTGTGCAACAAGGTACTCAAAAGCCATACGGTTGGCCGGGTTATTCTCCAGGCACTGGCGCAGTACGGACTCCGGATCCCAGCCTCCGACGTAGTCAGTTCTCAGCATCGAGGGCCGTATGGCCTGCAGAACAGGATCGTCTGACAGGGACGGATCGCTTTCCAGCCTGGCGAGAAGTTTACGCGCTTTCTCTTCTTTGAAGGGGATCTTGCCGAGGGCTCGCAGGAACGAACATGCCGCATCAGGACGCCCGTTCAGAACGTTGACGACGAAGAGACGTTCCAGTATGGCCGGTGTTTCTCCCTGTGCGGCAAGGCTTTCGTGTGCCCATCGTTCCGAGTCGTTGACGCGGCCAAGGTCGAGGAGGATATCGCTCCTTCGATTCGTAACGCGGGGAAGGATCTCCCATCCGGGGCTGGAGAGAAGAAGCGCCTCGGAGGATCGGCGTTGGGGAAAGCGGAACATCTCCCATGGCAGGCGTCCCCTGTGCGCCAGCGAGCGGAATGTGAGGTAACGGGCCATATCGCTGTCGTCGTTCATCTTCTGCAGACAGGTCAGGGACTCCTCCCACCGGTTGTTTGCCACCAGGAAGTCCGCGTACATCCAGTCCTTCCTGCCGAACCGTGACAGGATCATGAAACCGCATAGGGTGGCCAGGGCGATACCCCCTGCAACACGGGCCGTATACCGCAGGGACTGTCCGGTTTGCCGGCTTTCGCGCAGACGATTGATGACGGGGGAGAGAAGGGCAGCGGCCGGAACGAAAGTACACAGGACACCGATAACGACTGCGACACCGGTCACGTACTCCTGGTCGGGCAACCACCTCAGGTATCGTGCGGCCCAGCCGGGTTCAAAGAAAAGGTAGCTCATGGCCTGGGGGACAACGGCACCCGTGATAATCCAGAGAAACCCCGTTACGGCATGCCGCCGGGCGATCAGTTCAAATATTGCCGCAAGGCCTGCGAAATACAGGAGTCCGCCTCCGAAGAGATAGTAGATGGGGGCCGACAATCCCACGGCGCAAAGCAGTAGTGTTGCTTCCACCCAACGCCGATTCAAAGACCGTCGCCGTAGGGCTATATAGAGCCATGCCATCGCCATGCCGCCCAGCATGGGCAGGATATTCACCAAGGGGAGATAACGCTTCATGACGACAAGCAGCAACAGTGCGAAAAAGAGGGCCGGGAGCCTGCATTTGCCGTGGATGAAGCTGCGCAGAATGCCGCTTGCCATCGCATAGGTGGCCACAAAGAGGGCGGTCAGAAAAAGGACCCCGAACCACGGCAGGTAGTAGGTTTGTGATAGCAGGCACGACAGGTATTCTATGGGGCCGCCCACGTAGCCGGTGAACCTTTTGAAGAAAGGCCACCCCGTCTGGAACGAGACGCCAAAACAATGGGCCATGAAGGGTACATCCATGAAAAACCAGATGCCGCCGTAGGCAATCGCCGCGCACAGGCCAGCAACCGGAATGCGACGTGCCTGACGGGGTTGGAGCAAGATATCCGGCATCCACGGCCTTTCGGAATCAGGAATTCTCACGCGGGCCTGATTGACCGTATCAACCTGCCACACACGTCACTGGGCCACAAGCAAATAGACGCCAACCACGGATTGGCCTGGGCCGTTTTCGCCGTCCATGCCCGTCCCCACCCCCGGACCTGTGGTTTACGCATGATTGACATGTCTCTGCAGTTCCGCCACTTTCTTCCACAAATGGAGAGACCAAACATGAAATACCTCTGCAAACTAGTCCCCCTGCTGTTCCTGCTCACCGCCTTGGGATGCAATTCCACCAGTCCTGGGAAGGGAAGCGCTGATCAGACCCAGCCAACTCCCGAAGACAGGCTCCTGGCCCGTCAGTTTGAGGAGCTCACCAGCACCATGCCCGGCCAGCGCGCTCAAGAGATAATGAACTTGTTTAACGAGACCGATCCCGCAGCCATGCGTTGGGCCGGATTCACCACCACCAACAACACCGGGCCGATGGCACTCTTACGGCTTAAGGGGATCCTGCCGACCACCCCTGACCAGCTCACCCAGGGACGCGGAGTCCTGAAGATGATGGTGGAGAAGCTCGAAATGGCGCGGACAAACCTCCCCCCTGCGATCAGCGTTGCCAGGTGCCAAGGCGGCCTGACGCTGGACGGCACGCTTGACGAATCCGCATGGCAGTCCGCAACGGTAGTACCGATCCCCGTCTGCTTTCGCCCATGGAAGGCAAGACCGGGACCGCCTTCCACCGTGCGCTTGTTGTGGGATACGGAGTATCTATATGCGGGTTTCGACATCGTAGACCGCGACATCTCCGCAAGACCGTTCACCCGCGACGACGAATCGTTTGTGTGGGATGCAGCCGAAGTCTTTCTGATCGGCGACTTGAACCTGGGATTGTACTGGGAGATTTGCCTTACACCAACGGGCGGCATAACCGACCGCTGGTTCTACAAGTTTCCAAGAAACTGGTCCGGACACTGCACGTTAGGCCGCAACATCACCGGCCTCAAACGGGCGATCAGGCTCCGCGGAACCGCAAATGACCCGAAGGACACGGATGAAGGATACACCCTGGAGGTGGCCATCCCGTTTGCGGAAGTCCCCGGCGTCCGGACCCCGGCAGCAGCCGGTACAACCATCCAGGGTCTGTTCGCGGTTTCCGATCTGACCGGGCAAGCGGTCGTAGCCAACGTGGAGTACTACAGCCACGTCTTTACGCCCGTTGGCTTTCAGGATATCTGGTCCTTCAGCACCCTGACATTGATGAAGTAGCTCTCACGCAATATCCGGGTTACAGCGGCACCTCATAGATGTGCAGCGCCACAGGCTCGTCGCTGTAGCCGGTAAAATGTCCGCCGCCGAAGCGCTGGTACAGGTCCTGCCCCCTGAAGTCGTCGATGAAGAACCCGTCCCCGGATTTGATCTCGCGATCCTCGAACAACACGCGCACGGCAGTGCCGGCCTTGAGGCCGGCAACATTCATCTTCACGCGTTCCCTTTGCGCCTCGGGCAGTCCGATATTGTTGCCAAACACGGTGTTCGTGGTTCCGTTCGGGGTTACGATCGTCGTGGGCCCCCACCAGACCCTTCCTGTCTCGTGCAGGAACGCGACACCATCAACCAGCGGTCCCACGGCAGCAAGCTTCTCGAGCGGGACATCCAGCTCCCACCACTTGTCAGCGGCGGGGACAGGCCCCATGGATTCAACATGTTCAACAATGTAGTCCGTCATTTTCAGGGCCAGGTCGTTCCCCCATCCGAGGAAACCGGAGGCATGGCGATACAAGGCGCGCAGGAACCACCCGGCTCTTGTCGCATCCTGCCGATACGGTTTCACGCTGAACTCGCCCCAGCTGACGCCGTGGCTCCATCGGCCATCGGACTTGGCCATGATCACCAGGTTGGACGGCATGGAGGATGGGTCGAGCTTGACCCACTGGATGAGGCGGCTCCCGGCCGGCCACTTGCGGGCATCGGGCAGGTTCTGCATGGCATGCAGCGATGGGCCCCGGAACAATTCCTGGTTGATGCCGTACCCGTTGTCTTCCGACCTCCACTCCGCGGGAAGGCCAGTTACCCGTGCCCGACCGGCGGGACAGCCTGCGTCCTCCGCCCAGTGCCAGCGGCCGTTGGCGAGCCCGTGGGTGGTAGCTGCTGCGATATACGTCTTGCCGTTGTGCCGGCGGGACCAATGCTCCAGCCATGGCTCCACGGATACGGCCGGTCCGAAATCCGGGGAATAGACAACCGGCTTGATCAGCTCCATCTCGCCATGCAGTCCACGGAACAGGGTCGTGTCACCCGGTCCATGGGCGATTTGCCATCCCCTTGCGCCGCGCATCAGTTCCACCCATACATGGAACCGCCAGCGCTCATAGGGCACATTCTCGTACATCTGCGGCCTGAGCCACGCCACCTTTGCTTTCCCGTCGATAAGCGGCTTCATGTCGGTGTGCAGGTTGGCCGGGTACAGCGGTTCCGTTTCGGGATCGTAAATGTCGAACCAGGGAACCTTCTCATACTCGAACCGATTCCAGTAGCCGCCGTGGCCAACCATTACGGGTTTGCCGGTGACCTGGCGCAGGTGTTCAACAACCCGGCCCATGCCCGCCAGTTGTTCCGGAGTGGCGACACAGAAACTGCCGAAGGCCTCTTCAATGCCGGGTGCGGTTGACACCACCATGGGGGCAGATTTGCAGAAAGCCAGGTATGCGTTGAGTTTCTCCTGTCCCCCCGCACCCTGGACAAGCTCCTCCATCGACCACACGGGTTGCGGAACCACGAACGCGCTTGAGCAGTACAGGTTCTTCTCGGTCCAGCGCTTCTCCAGTTGATCGATGGGAGACACTCCGCCGGCGACGTAACGCAGGCAGTTGACATCGGTCAGCGCACGGTCGGCCGCGTATCCACCGTGGCGGTCATAGAGACCCGGCCAGGTCGCGAAGTTGTGGAGATCACGGTACTTGCCGGCGCCCGGATCCGCCGGTCCCTCGTAAATAGGGTTGTGGCCATAGGTCACACCCCAGGGCATCCAGGGCTGGCCGTTGACGAAGAGCAGGTTGTTCGTGGTTATTGTCACGGTTTGTATCGCCGGCTGGGCCGGATCATGGGCAAGGCGGCAGAACGGTACGGAATCCGCCATCGCCATGGTCTTGCCGGACTGGTCCAGCAGCGTTGCGCGGATAATCCAGTTTCGCTGAGGATCGCCAAAGGGCTGGACCGGCAGGGCGGCGATGTCCACGTCCGCCAGGATCAGGTTCCGGAAATCCTCCCGCAGATCAGCCGGTATCTTTGTGCGCTGTGCGGCGATGGCCGCCGGTGTGGCCGGGATTTCAGCACTGCCGAGGGCCTTTCCTGTGTTGCGGCGCATCACTTCGAGCCGCACGGCCTTTGCGTTCGCCATCGACTGGCCGGACAAGCCGAAGTTCATGCGCACGAACTGACGTGTGGCATCTGGCTGGAGGTAGGTCGAACCCAGTTCGATGTCGATCGGGGTCCGCCAAGTGGCGAACGGGATGTCCGAAATCGCAACGGTTTCCCCTTTGCGCGTGGCCAGGCGTAGTGTTGCCCTGTACTCGCTATATGCGCCGGGGCACGATTCTGCGACTGTGTAAGGGATCTCAACGCGGACGGTTCCTTTCTTGTCCAGCTTGATGGTCCTTGACACAGGCTTGCCGTCATCGCTGGATGTCGGGGAGGTGATTGCCAACTCGAGATCCCATGTCCCGGACGAACCGGGATTGGTGACAATCGCGGTAAGCATGTTTTCACCCATAAGGCGCTCCCCCGGATCCAGTGAGGCGACGATCGGGTGCTCCGGCAAACCGGCCTTTGGCGTGCCGGCAGGTTTCACGCCTCGTGTCGTGAGTTCCGCGGTCGTGCTCTCCGGTTCGTAGAGGCGGATATCGTCCCACCAGATGATGCCGACAGCGTTGTTCTGGGGTTGCAGGCCGGTGCCGCCGAGCGTGAATCCATTAACACCGCGCGCGCACAGCTGCAGACGCATGGTCTTCACGGCGGCACGCGGACGGAAGATCTGCCGGACCTGCCGCCATCCGTCGCTGCCTGCGGAGACAGGCATCTTGTGGATGAAATTGAACGCGTCCAGGCGGGCACCGTTCTCGTCGACGGCATCTATCTGCATCATGGCCAGTGTCTCTGTGCGGACCATGGCGTTGACTTCGATGAGGCGGGGCTGTGCCTGGTTCAGGCTGATCGGATCGGAGACAATGCACACCTCGTCGCCTGCAGGCACGGTCATGCGGAAGCTGTTTCGCCCCTCGTGAACCAGGAGTTCGTCGGCTCCGACCTTGCCACGATTGTCGAATGACGTGTTATGCCAGGTGTTGAATATGTAGTAGTAGCCTGGCGGGAAGTAGGTGTATTTCTGAGCTTTCGACCACGAACCGGGATAGCCGTCCTTGTCCAGCGACTCGAACCCCCCGTTCTGCAGAAGGTTTGCTGAATCCGTATCGGTCGATGTCAGGACGACCGCTTCGATCACGGCCTGCCCGGCCGCGTTGGTATAGGAGAACCCGACTTCCACCAGGTCCGGCAACTGGCTCTCGGCTCCGACAACCGTTCCGGATGCCTTGAGCCACAGGGATGCCGGGAGAACGACCGTGGTCCATCGGCCGGAATAGCTGCCGGACGGCAGATTGGTGAACACGGTAACCGGCTGGTTGGGCGGTGGTCCCAACCTAAGGAACGCCGTGCAGGCGCCCGGAGGAATGTCGGTGGCGCTTGAACGGATGCGCAGGGCCAGGTCGCGGACGAGCCGTTCGGGGCGGGGACTGGTGGTATGCACCAGCCCGGGATAGCCGCCGGCATCCGGGAATAATCCGCCGGAGGAACGCGGATCGTGAACCGCGTTCCAATTGATGAGCTGCTTTACTTCGGCTTTGGGCCCGCGCAACACCAGCCGGCGTTGTTCGCGCGGAGCATCAGGATTGATCCATTCCCAGCTTCCCTTGAGCTCCCAGGTGTCGGGGTTGTAGTCACGGCGATTGTAAAACTCGCCCGCATAGTTCCAGTTGTGGTTCTTGAGTTCCGGCAGAAGCGTCAGCCAGTCATCCCGGAAACTGGCATTGCGCACCAGATTTCCGGAATCGCCCCGTGCCGGGATGGAGATTCCGAGTGTGAGCACAATCGACATCAGGAACGCGCTTGCATTCATTGACATGATGGACCTCCAGTTCGTGAACGGACAACATAGCATGCTGTACCCTCATCGTGACGGTGTTTCTTACACATAGCGGTTTGAATCCAAAAATCGTACACTGGTCACCCTCGTGCCTGGTACAGACATTAACCCCGAGTGTATGCCCGGATCGTCCCCTGTCATTGTCCCCTGAGTCATTTTCGGTCGATCCCCAGGTCCTCCCTCATTCCAGCCAACACGCCAGACGTGTCAGACCATGGAATACGTTCCAGCAGACGCAGGGCGTTGTTGCCGAGGATATTTCGTTTGTCGTCTTCGGCCATGTTGCCATACGCGATCATGCCGAGACCGAACCCGAGATGGACCTGTGAAAAATCGCTGCCGACGAGCATCGTGTCGCTGCGCTTCAGTCGCTGCACCTCGGCTCCGATTGCATCCGGATGCATGGCTGCGCACGTACAGTCGCGTAAGTTCGGGTGACTCAACGCCAGATCATTAATCCCAGGATTGAAGTGACCCGCGATGAACACGACATCCGCGTATTTGTCGCAAGCCCACTCCAAATCGATGACATTTTCGAAAACGTGATTAAGATAGACAAGTCGGTGTTCGGCCAGGATCTCGAGAATCGCTTGCATGAAATCGCTGCGCATTGTGTACGACGGCTGGCTGTAGCGGTGCATCTTCACGCCGATGCAAGGCCCTCGCGCCAGGCAGCGTTTCAATTCCTTTACGTTGTTCTGTGGATCGTGTGATGACAAGGTGCAGTATGGAATGATTCGCTCAGGGTAGGCCGCGGCGAAATCGAATACGCAATCGTTTTTTGCCGCCAGGTCTCCTGCGTAACCGGGATTGGATGCGCTCATCCACACCATGTCGCAACCGTACCGGTCCATCTCGGCAATGATGCGGCCTTGGTCCACGGTATGCGGAATGAAGGTGTCAGGCCATGGACCGAAATGACCGTGAACATCGATAAACGGCGTTTCCAGCGGCTGGCCGGCGCAAACGTACTCCCGGGTAGTTTTCATACGACAGCCGCCAGGAGTCGCCGGAGATTGTCACCGGCGATGTTGGCGCGCACGTCGGCATCAACCTTGGCATAGTTGAGCCAGGTTGTGTACAAACCCGGATCTTCCGCCGGGAAGTGAGACGCCATCACCAGGCGTGCGCTGCCAAAGTGTGCGACGACCTCCTCTACGTACTGGAACGAAGCGCATGACAGGTCGGCCATGACATTCGGGCATTCCTCCAGCAACGTGAACAGGTTCCGCCCCTGCATCATCCCCGTATGCAGCACAATCACAGGCATGTCCGGGAACGCCAAGGCCAGATCCCGCAGATCGTGCCACGGTGGTTGATGCTTATACGGATGCTCTCGAAGGCCTATCGATGAGTGAATAAGCGGCATGCGTCGGGCCTGCAGTTGCGTGCAGAGCCGGCCCATGGAATGACGGTCACAGATGAAGTTGTGCGCCGTCGGACAGGCACGTACCGCCTTGATACCGTGGTCGAGGCAGAACGCGACCAGATCGGCGGGTGGCATCTGTTCGCGGGTGGCCGGCGGGAGCACGGGTATAGTCGGCAGCAACCGATGACTTGTGCCACACGCTTCGAGGATAAAATCGAATCGATCGAATACACCGGCTTCGTGTGCGGCGCGATCGTAGACCAGCGCGCTGCCGATATCGTATTGGCCCATGACTCGGAGTAGCGCTTCTGCGGTCGGCGCCGCTGCTCCACCAAGCCCAGTCGGACCCAAGCCCATCTCACAGTCAAAGAAAGTCACCATGGTCTTCTTGCCTAGAATGGCGGGCCGCAGAGATCAATACGGTTCGGCAATGGACCCGTCGGTTCCATTGCCAGCAACATCGTTCGTTCAGGCCACACCAATTGCTGGCCATGGCACTGGACAAGCAGTTCGCCACGGAAGGCCTGCCAGCCACATTTCTCATAGAACGGCACGAGATTAGCGCCACAGACCAGTAGGCCCAGGTCGGCGCCTTCCTTCATAATAAAATCCCTGATGGCAGACATCAGCCTGCCAGCGAAACCACGTCCCTGGTGATCAGGGTCTGTCTTCAGACCACCCATGCCTATAATGGTGACTTGCTTATCATCCGCTGTCGCTTTCCGCTTCGTGAGTTTGGCATGACAAACGGGAACGCCCTCCAACATGCCAAAAACCTGCCAGTCCGCCGGCGCCCACTCGAACTTCCCCCAGTACTGGGTGTCGTAATCAACAAAGGCGCGCTTTGCGATTCTCGCGATGATCTGACGCTCATCCGGAGTCATGACGCAAGCGGACGATTGCCTTATCTCAACGTTGAACCCTGCACCTTGCACAGCGATAATCCTCCCTCGTGCTTCCCAAAGTCCGGTCTGCTGTTTTGGAGCATAGGCCTGCTTTAGCATAACCCGCAATCAAAATAGCACCGCGACAACGCGTAGACTTCAGCGTGGGTCAGGCGTTGGATCGGGTCCAGATTTGCATTTCACCGGGGGTTCGGTTGTCCCAGGCATAATAGGGAACGGCTTTGAAGGCTACCGTTTTCCGGCGGGTTGGGCCGGATTGGTAAAGATGCCTGCCGGTCCATCCGGCAGGGTCACGGCGGGTGGCCTTTCCGGAAAGGGTGGTGACACCCCCCAGCAGGGAGGGCTCAAAGCGGGCGGTGATGGGACTCGATGCCGGCAGGATGAGATCGCAGAGGTGGGATCCGTTATCCACGGCTTCCAGGCAATAGACGATCGGGCCGCGTTGAAGGGCGACCGATCCGCAGTCCATGCGGACGCTGGGATGCGCCTCGATCCGTTCGACGGGCATGGCGAGTACGAGTTCCACCCGGTCGCCACGGTTCCAGATTCGTTTGAGGGCCGCATAGCCCCGCACGATACGGGGGCGAATGATCCGGCCATTAACCTTGATGATGGCCGACCGGCACCAGCCGGGAATCCGGAGGGCCAGGGTAAACGCGAAGGGTTTTTCAGGATGGACCGCGATCCGTATGTTTCCGGACCAGGGGAAGGCCGTGGTTTGGGTCAGTGAAACCTGGCGTCCGCCCAGGGAGAGGGATGCGCTGCCCTGGGCATAGAGGTGGATATAGGCGGCGTTGGGGGATTGGGAGTAGAAATACTGGCCGACCGAGGCGATAAGGCGGGCGATGTTGGGGGGGCAGCAGGCGCAGCCGAACCAGGCCTGGCGGGTGGCCATGGTGTATTCGTGGGCATTCCGGTCCATCTGCGGCCAGGTGGCCAGGGGATTGGCGTAGAAGAATCGACTGCCATCCAGCGAGACGCCGCTGAGGACGCCGTTATACAGTGCGCGTTCAATTTCATCGGCATAGCGGCTGTCGCCGTTGAGGTTCAGCATGCGCTGGTTCCAGAAGACCAGTCCGATGGCGGCACAGGTTTCGGCGTAGGCGGTTTCGTTCGGCAGATCGTATTCGAAGGTGAATCCCTCGTTACTGGCGGAGGGGCCGATTCCCCCGGTGATGTAGAGGCGTTTGACGTGAACACTGGTCCATATTTTTTCAAGCGCCCGGATGAGGGTGGGGTCTCCGGTGGCGCCGGCCACATCCGCCATGCCGGTGTAGAGGTACATGGCGCGCACGGCATGCCCGGTGACTTCGGTCTGGTCGCGGACGGGAAGATGCGCCTGGCAGTAATCATAGCCTTTGAAGTGCCATTTCCGGGGATCGTCGCCGCGGGCTTTGGCTTCGGCATCGAAATAATGGGGTTGGCGACCGCGTTCATCGACGAAATAGCGGGCCAGTTGGAGATGGCGGGGATTCCCGGTAGCCCCGTGGAGTTTTACCAGGGCGAGTTCGATTTCCTCGTGGCCGCAATAGCCGCGTTTCTGGCCGGGTTTCCGCCCGAACGTGGCGTCGATATGATCGGCATAGCGGGCCATGATGTCGAGGAAGGTGCGTTTGCCGGTGGCCTGGTAATAGGCGACGGCGCCTTCCATGAGGTGGCCGGCGCAGTAAAGTTCATGGTTGTCGCGGAGATTGGTCCAGCGTTTGGCGGGATCGGTGGAGAGATAATGGGTATTGAGATAGCCGTCCGGGGCCTGGGCTTTAGCCATCAGGCCTATCACGGCATCAACTTTTCGCTCGAGCCGCGCGTCGCGGGTGGCGGCGAGCGAGTAGGCGACCGCTTCGATCCACTTGGCAACATCGGAATCCCAGAAGATATGCGGATGCGCTTTTTTAAGGGTCCAGGCGTCGAGCCGCCCGGTAGTTTTACATTGGGCATACTGGATGGGGAGTGTGACCTGCCGGTTGACTTCCTGGCGGACCTTCCAGAAGCGATCCTCCAGTTTGACATGCGTGAAAGGAGTGGGTGATAAGGCGAACAGGTTTTTCGTTGCAGTAGACATGGACCGTTCCTTTGGAAAGGGATGTGGGGTCACCGCATCCCTGGGTTTCCATTTCCCGCTCGTGGAATGGCTCTTCCAACGTGAGGAAATCGAAGATGTAGGGGTCCTTCAGGACCTGACGGGCGAGATCGGACTGCGCGGGCGGTAGACGCTCGGCGAAGTTATTCACCGCCTTGCTCTGCCGCTCGTGGGCACGGCCGTCGATCATGAGGGTGAGGACATCCCGACTCCACCCGTTCTGAAGAGCGGCTCGCATGTACCAGTGGCGCATCGGCAGGTCTTTCACCTTCTGCATCAGCAGGACGTTGTGCGCCCACGGCAATTGGAGAATGAGGCGTTGCCCCTCTTCGGCACAAACGTCGGCAATAGGTAATCTTGCCACTGCCAGTGGCGAAATTGGCTGCGCCAGTTCTGCCGCCGACGATGGGGCCACTGACGGTGGCCCCATCGTCCCGTCATCCAATTGGGCCACGACCCGTGGCCCAATTGGGAACAGGCGAGGGTACTCCGCATGGAACTGAACCATTCGCTTGATACTCCGCTCCGAAAACCCCTTCACCTCGGGCAGTTCGTTGCGAATGTCGCGGGCGAGGCGGGGAATGACTCCTGCACCCCATCCTTCCCGTTCCTGGCGCTCAGCGATCGTGTGACCGATGTCCCAATAGAGCCGGATCAACTCGCGGTTGGCGGCGAATGTGGCCTTGATCTGCGCCGTGCGGATGCGCGTTTTGATGTTGCCCAGCATCCGCGCGTAGTCCGATGCATCCGATGTCTTGGTTGGATTCTTTGTCATGACACCCAGTGTTGGCATAATCCTTCCGGTGCAACCGCGCACGCCCCTGAGGCAGGCAGTTCGAATAGAAATGAAATTATACCCAATGAAAATGGTTTTCAATGTTGATTAGCGACAACGCTTCTGATACAAAACGCAAAGAGTCCCATCCATGAAATTTTCCTCCCCATCCCCCGTCTATTGTTCGCTCTCCACCGAGTTCATCCAGCCCTGGGACCACGATGCAGCCATCCGCCGGGTGGCGGAGCTGGGGCTCGGGAACATGATCATCCTTCAAAACACGTTCCACGTCGGCAACTCGGCGGAGGCCCGCCGCAAATGGAAGGAGTTGTACCCGCATCTCGCTGAAAAGGTCGATGCCACGCCGTTGTTTCCCGAGCGGCCGAAGCACGGCATGGCGGTGCTCTTCAACCTGCCGATCGAGTTTTACCTGGACCAGATGCGCCTGTGCCGGGAGCTGGGGCTGAAGGTGTTCATGTATATCCCCTCGCGACTGACGCTGTCGCCGGAGGATTTCCGCCGTCTCGGCGAGGCCGGCAAAGACCTTGTCCTCATGGACATGATCATGGGCGAGAACCTGAGCATCCTGGGCAGTACGGTGTCGATCGATCGGTTGAAGGCGCTCGATGCGACGCCGATCGTCTCGCACGCGGAGCGGGACGTAAACCCCGCGGTCGCAGCGAGCCTGGGCTCGATATTCGACGATCCTGACGCGCTGAATTTCCAGACGGTCCACGACTGGTTCGTCGCGCGCTTCCGCAAGGCGGGCGAGCAGCTTCGCGCGCAGGGCGCCACGACCCTCGGCGGGCTTGAAGCCTCGTCGCAGATCCGCCTCTGCATGGAGGCTGGCGTCGACATTCCCATCCTGGAACTGGTGCCGCACGAGCCGTTGCGCGGCCTCGCGTCGGTGCGCGGCGCCGCAAAGGCCTGGGGCAAACCGCTCTGGGGCATGCACACGGCGATGGGCTACTACCGGCCGCCGACCGATCGCTGGACCCCCGAGCGTCTGCGGATCGCCTACAACCTCTTTTTCGCCGGCGGCTGCGGCATCTTCACCGAATGCAACCTGCCGCTGCGCAACACGGGCTCATGCAGCGGGTTTTTCAGCATCCGCGCCAGCCCGCCGATCCGGGCGGGCGAGGAGGAATGCCTCGAGTTCGACGACCCGGTCTGCGCCCGCGCCCGCGAGGTGGTCGCGGACCACTACCGGTTCACGCAGTTTCACCGCCGCCCGGCGCGCGGACCGCGGGTCCGCATGGGATTCGTGCTGGGTCACCTCGACGCGTGGGCCGGCGCGTCTGGCGACCGGATGTGGATGGTCGATCAGCCTGGGTTCCTCGCAAAGGATGCGATCGATGCCTGGCATCACCTCGACCGTGTGTTCGACAGCGAACCCTGGTACGAGGCGCCGCGCAAATACTACTGGATGGCAGATCCTGGCAAGCCGTTGCGTCATGGCACTCCGCCCTGCGGACAGGTCGACCTCGTCCCGATCGAGGCTCCATCGCAGGCCCTCGCCGGATACGGGAGCCTCGCCTTTCTCGGCTGGAACACGATGACGGCGGAGCACTACGCCAGGCTTCTGGAATTTGTGAAAGGCGGCGGCCAGCTCTTCATGTCCGTCCCGCATTTCTCAACGCGCACGCGCACGGACCAGCCGCCGGCGTTCTTCCGCGGCGGCGATCTCCGCGAACTGTGCGGCGCGCGCGTCCTTGGCCGGGGCGACGCCATCGAAGAGGTCTACCTCGCGCAAAACAGCGCCAACCCGCGCTGCGTCTTCCCGCAGGGAACGCTCTACCTGGAACCGGCCGTCCTCGCCCGCCTCGATCTGCACGGGGCGCGTGTCCTGGCGCACCCGCGCGGGCGGACCGACCAGCCGGTCCTTATCGAGCACCGCGTCGGCAAGGGCTGCGTCTACCTGCTGGCGACCTGGGATTACCCTGGAATGCAACTCGACGCCTTCATCACCGACATCCTCCGGACGCTCGCTGAGTCGGAGCAGGCGGACATCGCGGTCTGTAGCCGTGACGTTATCTATTCGATTTACGACGGCACGATGCCCTCGGGCCAGGCGTTCTCGACGGTTTACCTCGCGAGCCACGACCTCTACGGTCAGACGGCCTACCCGGAGCTGCTTATCCGCAGCCAGCGGATCCCGGTCCGCGTGGGGGGACGCGACCTGCGCATCGCCTGGGTGATCGGCGACCTGGTGATCGCGCCGCACGACCGCTACGTGAAGGTGACCGACGCGAAGCGCAACGCCGGCGGTTGGCGGATTACGATCGAGTCCATTCCCACCGCGCCATCCGAAAAAGCGGGGGGGGATCGCGTGATCCAGGTCGAAGCCGTGAAGGGCGCCATCCGAAAGATCACGCTCCAGAAGCGCAGCCTGCCCATCATGCGCCGCATCGAGGGAGATCACGCAGTTATCGGGCGGTTCGACGGCAAGCAGACGATCCAGGTGGAACTGCGCTGAAAATGAAGGGAAGATCCCGTGACAGTCACGAATG
>MHBQ01000128.1 GCA_001803315.1 Lentisphaerae bacterium RIFOXYC12_FULL_60_16 | reverse complement strand
ACAAGGAAACCACGGACGCGTTCCGTAAGGGAGGGGAGATGGACCCGGATACCGGTTGGCCGTTCCAGGGTCAGGGTCACCAGGGTATCCTGTTCCAGGTGGACAACCGGCGGGGCAATCTCGATCCGGAGACTGACGGGTCCGCGGGTGAGGGTTTCGACGTACGGGGTTTCGGGAGGGGGCGTGGATGCCGGGGCCTCCCGGCGGCATCCGGCGGACCCGCCCAGGACGGCCAGGCACAGCACGGCCATGCCGGCGTGCCGGCCGTGCGATACCAGGTTCTGGACATGGCGGCGGGTCATGGGTTTATCCGTGTCGTCCGGCGCGCAGTTGCCGCTGGTGGAACAGGCGCCGGACATTGTCGACAAAGGGTTGATCGGTGCTCAAGTCGATGCGGTCAATCCGGTAACGGGTGAGCCATTGAACGAGGGACTCGCGTGCAGCCCGGGCCTGCGCCGCGAAGGCATGGCGCAGGCGGGGCGAGGAAGTGTCCATCCATTCGAAGGCGCGGGTCTCGGGATCCTCCACCTCGACCAGGCCGATGTCGGGCAGGTGGAATTCCCGCGGATCGGACACGGGGCAGCAGATCACATCGTGATGGCGTGCCATGATCTTGAGTTCCTGTTGATAATCGGCGGCCTGGAAATCCGAGACCAGGAAGACCACCGCCTTCCGTTTCTGGACGTGGTGGAGAAAGCGCAGCGCCCCGGCGATGTCGGTTCCGCGGCGGGTCTGTTCCGCCGCCAGCACTTCACGGACCAGGCGTATGGCGGCCCGCCGCCCCTTGCGTGGCGGGATGCATTTCTCGATCCGGTCGCTGAACAGGATCAGGCCGACCTTGTCCTGGTTCTGGATGGCCGACAAGGCCAGCAGGCTGGTGATTTCCGCGGCGACTTCCGCCTTGGTGCGGGTGCCGGACCCGAAACACTGGGATCCGGAAATGTCCACCAGGAACAGCACCGTCAATTCCCGTTCTTCGCAGAACCGCTTGACGAACGGATGGCCCATGCGGGCCGTGACATTCCAGTCGATCGAGCGGATGTCGTCACCGGCCACGTATTCGCGCACCTCGTCGAACTCGATGCCCTGTCCCTTGAACACGGAATGGTATTCGCCGGACAGGTGATCGTTGACCAGCCGGCTGGTGAAGATCCGGATCCGGCCCACCTGTTTCATCAGTTCACGGGTATCCATCGGCATGGCGTGGATTCCTTGGCCTGTCAGCCGCCTGATCAGGGAACGGGGATTTCTCCCAGGATTCTGGTTATCAGGTCGTCGCTGGTGGTTTCCTCGGCTTCGGCCTCGTACGTCAGGATGATGCGGTGCCGCAGGACATCGTGGGCGATATCCTTCACATCCTGCGGGGTGGCATAGGCGCGCCCATTGAGCAGGGCGTTGGCGCGGGCTGCCTGGTGCAGGTAAAGGGTGGCGCGCGGTGAAGCGCCATACTCGATCAGGGGTTTGATCGGGAGCTTGAACCGCTCGGGTTCACGCGTGGCGAAGACGATGTCGAGGATGTATTCGCCGACCTTGTCGTCGCAATAGACCTGGTCCATCACGGCGCGCAGGGTCTTGACGTCCGACTCGGAAAGGATGGGCTGGATATCGGCATCCAGGCTGCGGGCGAACCGGTTCATGATCCGGCGTTCGTCGTCGCGTGACGGGTAGGTCACCTTGCATTTGAGCATGAAGCGGTCGATCTGGGCTTCGGGCAGGGGATAGGTTCCCTCCTGCTCGATCGGGTTCTGGGTGGCCATGACCAGGAAGGGATCCGGCAGGGGGTAGGTGGTAGTGGCGATGGTCACCTGGTGTTCCTGCATCGCTTCGAGCAGGGCCGCCTGCACCTTGGCCGGTGCACGGTTGATTTCGTCGGCCAGCAGCAGATTGGCGAAGACGGGCCCCTGCCGCGGCGAGAATGACCCGTCACGCGGGTTGTAGATCATGGTTCCGATCACGTCGGCAGGCAGCAGGTCGGGCGTGAACGACACCCGCTTGAACGACAGGCCCAGCGCGCGGGCGAGCGTCCGAACGGCGGTGGTCTTGGCGAGGCCTGGAACTCCTTCGAGCAGGATGTGCCCCCCGCTGATCAGGGCAATCAGCATGCGGTGGAGCAGCTTTTCCTGGCCGACCAGCACCTTGTTGACTTCGGCGGTCAGTGCCTGGATACGTTTGGACTGTTCCCGGATGTGTTCGGTGGTTCCCGCGATGTCAGGACTCATGAATGTTCCTCCCTACTGTAAACGACTGTTCAAACCGATGTATTAGGTCCGGAACCGGGCTGCTCCATCCCCGCTGATGGCGGAACCTGGAGCCCTCCGACAGACCCGGGACCGGCAGGACTGACCCTGGTTGCCCGGTATTGTCCGGGTCCACCCCGTGGTTACTTTTTGGCGGGCGGGCTTTTCGGCCGCACCACCTTGTCGCGGGTGTAGCTGAGGGCTTCAACCTTGTGGGCGGCCAGCTTGTAGGTCCACGGGCCGAATTTCCGGTTCAAATCCGCGGTCTTGGTTTCCAGCGCTTCCCGCTGGTTGAAAGCCGACTGCAGCTGGTTGGTCCCAACATCGGATGTGGCAGCCGGTGCATTGGTTGACGGCTGGCCGGCGGTGGGCGTAAGGGCGACTTCGATCCGGACATAGCGGTTGGAGGCAGGATCGGTAGCGCCCACCCGGATCTTGTACAACTCGCCGGAATTGAGGGTGGCTTCGAATACCACCGGCTTATCCATGCCGGTCTCGGAGTCCGGCATGGCGGGATCGGCCACACCGTCCAGCCGTAGGAAACTCAGGCAGGATTCCATGGCGCTCAAGAGGGGCTCGTCGAGTTCCTCCTTGGCGGAGATGTTTGGAACTTCGAAGCCCTGGCCATCGGTTTTGCGCACGATGTTGAGGGGTGTCTTGCTGCCCGGTGTGCTGATCGTGATCGAGGCGATTTCATGGGCGGGGATGTTGAGCAGGTCGGCATCCATCCAGTCCTGTTCCGTATCCGTGAGGGTCCGGAGCGCTTCGGCAACCACGTAGACCGTTTGTCCGGCGTCCGGTGACACATACTGCCCATCCGGATAGCCACCGAAGAACCCCTCGCTGCCTTCGGGACGCTTCATGCGGGATTCGCCGGCCAGCAGCGAGGCCAGTTCCTTGCCCTGCTTGTCCTTGAGGCTGATCCGGGTGCCCGGGTTGGCAACGCCTTCGGCGGGCGGCACCATGCGGATCTCCTGGCGCTGGGTGTCGTTCAGGTTGACAAACTGCCCGATCTTCAGGTCCTTGATCTGCAGGAGGGTGTCCCGGATGCGGTTGAAGTCTGCCGGGTATCCGTATACGCGGGGAAGTTTCCACTGGTCATCTTCGCGGACCAGGGTGAAGGAACCCCCGGGCCCTTCGATGGCGATGGACGCGACATCGTTCACCGGCAGATTATCGAAGACCATGGAGCCGGTTAAACGGGCGGATGAGGCCGGTGGCCGCGATCGGGTGAAGGCCGCGATGACCAGGACCAGTGCGATGGCGGACAGGATGGCGAGTTGTTTGCCTTTCATGATACGTGTGTCCTCCGGTTACTTTCGAGTGCGGCGGGTTATGCCGTAGGTTACACCCGCGAGGCTGACCAGCGCGGGGAGCAGGGCAATGTTCAGGATCTTGACCCAGCGGCCAAGCCGGTCGATCTCGGCGCGCAGGTTTTTCCGGACCTGCTTGAGTTCCTGCTTGATCCGTCCTTCCTGCTGCTGGAACTGTTCGATCGCGGCTTTCTGTTCAGGGCTGAGAATGAACTTCTGGTTGGCGTCCTTGCGGTTCTGCATCTCGCTCAAGCGCCGCTGGGTGTCTTCAAGGCGGCCCTGGAGCTCGTTCTCACGGGCCTGCCAGTCGCGCCGGGCATTCTGCTCGATCGCGATCACGCGGTCGAACGGGCGGGCGAACTGGCCGCGGGACCGGATACCGATCAGGTATTCGCTGCCGGCAACCTGTTCCACGGCATTGGCCAGGAAGATCATGTTGTCGTTGATCGGCTGGACGGCAGTCTGCCCGAAGAACTCCAATTCCTGCACGCAGAACCGGTTGTACAGCATGTCCACGTCGCCTGCCAGGATGACCGTGCTGCGGCCTTCCTTGAGGGTCTCGGCGATGGCTGGCGCCGGGGAGTTGGTGTCGGCGGGTTTCGGGGCGCCGCCGGGGAAGGCCGTCTGGAAGGTGCCGCTCAGGCGGACGGCGAGGGGAAGGGTGACGCCGACCTCGCGCCATTCACGCCGGATGGCGGAACCGCCCATGCGGGCGGCCATGGTGCTGACGGTGCCCGCATTTGCCGATGACTGGATCAGGGGGGTGAAGGTCAGCTGTTCCGTGGTGTTCCCCTGAAAGCTGCCGGCGAACGGGAGGTTCATCGAGTCCAGTTGGGCGGTGAGGATATCCTCGGTGTTGATGTGGGCGCGGGTGAGTGAGAGCCAGACGGGGCTTTCCTCAACCTCGTTGTTGGGGCCGCGGACGGGGGTGGCGGCGGCCAGGTCGGCCACCACGCGTTCAGGCTGGAACGTGACGCCCCAGGCGTCGAGCAGTTTGCCCAGCGACGAGGAACTCGGGCCCATCATCATTGCGTTCGGGTCGGTGGCGGATTCAATTTCCGCCACGCTCAGGGGGTCGAGGAAGGCCAGCACATGACCGCCGCGCAACACGAACTGGTCGATGGCGAACAGCGTGGTGTCCGTGAGGTTCTTGGGGTGGACCAGGACCAGCGCCCGGATGTCGGGGTCAATCCTGTCGACATCGGGGGTCAGTTCGCGCAGCACGTAATCCTGCTGCAATTCACGGAAAGCCAGCCAGGCATCCTTGCTGTCCGGGCCGGGCCGTGTGAAGGGATTGCGGGGCGGACCGAGGACCTGCAGGCTGCTCAGGATGCCCACCACCGGCTTGCCCGGATTCAGCACGCGGTGGATGAGGCGGGTGATATTGTATTCCAGCAGGCTGTTGGCGCGCGGGTCGATCACCGGCAGGGCCGCTTCCTGGGTGCCGGCCACCGCCACGAGACCGAAATAGATGGAGGGACCCATCATGCCCATCTGCTGGCCGGGAACCCCGTACTTGCGCGCCCAGTCCTCGGTATCGGAATCCGGTTTCGGGTCGTGCACCTCCACCGTGATGGTGCCCTTGCTGGCGGTCGCATATTCGGCGAGCAGGTCCTGCACCTGGCGGGCGTATTCCTTCAGGTAGGGCGGGATTTCCGCCATGCTGAAGTTGAAGAACAGCTTGAGTGTGACCGGCTGGTTCAGGTCCTTGATGATCTGCCGGCTGCCGTCGGACAAGGTGTAGAGTCTTTCCGCGGTCAGGTCGCTCCGCATGCGGGTGGTCCGGATCAAGGCGTTGAAGGCAACCAGGATCACCAGGATGATGATCAACCCTGCGACACTGGTACCGAGTTTCTGCAACGATTTACTTGCGTTTGCCATGGTTGTGTCTCCCCTGGGCCGCGGTTACGCGGATTTCCGGTTGTCGAGCACCACGTGGGTGGCGGCAATCATGAACCCCATGATGCTGATGAAGTAGATTATATCGCGCAGGTCGATCACACCCCGCTGGATGGATTCGAAATGCGGCATGAAGCTCAGCCCCGCGATTGCTTCCACCAGCCAGTTCGGCGCCCACTGGTCGAAGAAGCCCGTTACCGGAGCCCAGCCAGCCAGCAGGAACACCAGGCAGACAACCAGGGCCAGCACAAAGCTGATCACCGTGCTGCGGGTCATCGATGACGTGAGCATGCCCACGGCCACATAGGCGCCGCCCAGCAGGACGGATCCGAGATAGCCGGCGGCCACCACCCCGAGGTCAGGGGATCCTAGGTACATCGTGGTCAGCACGATCGGGAAGGTCAGGGCCAGGGCGATGGTGATGAACAGCCAGGCCGCGAAGAATTTGCCCAGGATGGCCTGGGTCATCGTGACGGGCATGGTGAGCAGCAGTTCGATGGTGCCTGCGCGGCGTTCCTCCGCCCACAAGGCCATGGTTCCCGCCGGCACCAGCAGGAGGTAGACCCACGGGTGCCAGAAGAAGAACGGTTGGAGATCAGCGGATCCCCGTTCAAAGAACTGGGTGACCGAGAAGGTGAGGAACCCGGTCAACACCAGGAACACCACGAGGAAGACATAGGCGACGGGCGATTCGAAATACGCCTTCAGTTCCCGTTTAAAGATGGCCATCGTTTTCATGTATGATTGCTCCTACTGTTCATCCTTGCCGACGGTCAGCATGCGGAATACATCGTCCAGCCGTCCGGACGGGCTCTGGGCCCGCAGGGTTGCCGGCGTTCCGTTGGCCACAATGGTACCCTGGTTGATGATGATGGCGCGTGTGCATACCGCATCCACCTCTTCCAGGATGTGGGTGGACACGATGATCGCCTTGGTGGAGGCCATGCGACGGATCATTTCCCGGACGGTGTGCTTCTGGTTGGGGTCGAGCCCGTCCGTGGGTTCGTCCATGATCAGGATTGGCGGGTCATGGAGGATGGCCTGGGCAAAACAGACCCGTTGCCGGAAACCCTTCGACAAGGTGCCGATCGACTGGTTGCGGACCGGTTCCATGCGGCATTGCCGGATGGCGGCATCGATGCGGTCGCGTTTTTCACTGCCGCGATAGCCGCGCACTTCCGCGATGAATGACAGGAAACCGCTGACCGTCATGGAATGGTAGGAGGGCGCGTTTTCCGGCAGATATCCCATCAACGCCTTGGCGGCAACGGGGTCGGCAACCGCATCCTTACCGTTTACCAGGACGGTTCCGGATGTGGCGGGGAGAAAACCCGTGATCATCCGCATGGTGGTGGTCTTACCGGCGCCGTTCGGCCCCAGGAAACCCAAAACTTCGCCCTTGTCGACCGTGAATGAAACACCCTTCACGACCTCAACGGCCCCGAACTGCTTCCGCAGATCCTTGACTTCCAGCATAATGCCTCCGCGGTTCATACTTGCCTGATAGCCGGACTCATGTCCGGCAGGCAAACGGCAAACCTCTATCAGGATGCCTGATAACTTACGGGCAAGTAAAGCATGATCCGTTCCATATTCTTGTGGATACAGACCGATTGTCTTCAAACGCCTTTTCCCCAAATATTTGCATCGCCAGGCAGAACTTCACGGTTTTACGGACTTGTGTCATTATTGCCCAACATCACGTGCCGGAGACGGGGATGTGTCATTCTGTCTTGCGCGATCAGGGGTTGCATCGGGTAGACAGGAATCGATGGCGTGGAGTGAGGCCCGGGAGGTATACCGGAAACGGCTGTATGTGCAGGGACAGGAGAAGGGGGTGGATCCGGAAGGGCGTGCTGAGGCGCGGAGTGCCGATAGCATGAATGGTCTGGTTGGCCAGCCTCATGGCCGGAATATCTTTGTCTTCAAGTCCCTGATTGGACTGAAGTGCTTCGCGTTGCTCGTGCACAGGATCAAACCGTGTTCTGCGGTTGTGGCGGCGATAATCGCGTCTCCAGTTCTTAACCCGTGCGACAGACCATACTCCTCGACGTAGACGGCAGCGCGGTGCCCGATGTTCTCGCTCAGGGGCAGTGTGGAAAAGCCGAAGTCCCGCAGAAACGATTTCGTCAGTTCGTGTTGCCGCCGGTTCTCCGCTCCCTGAAGAAGTTCCATATACGACTGGATGGACAACAGCCGTTCGTCTTCGCCTTCAATCAACTGTGCGGCCTTGAGGTTTCCCCGTTGAACCCAGATGAAGATGTCCGTATCAAAGATCACGGTAGCGTCCTCCGCGGAGCCGCTCCACGGTCTTCTCGACCGATTCCCCCGATGCTCGAGAGCCGAAAAAGGCATGGTTGCGCAGCCTGAGTGCGGACACTCTGGCCGCAGGCCGGATGATGCCCGTCACCTTGCCACGGTACAGGACCGTGACGTTCTCGCTCCTTTCAAGCGCCTTCAGCACGTCGTTCATGTGATATCGCAAGTCAACCACGGTCGCTTCCATATGTTTTCATTCCTTTCTGTATAGTGGCACTATACATAAAGGCCGTCGGCGTCGTCAAGTTCCGCCGCATCGCCCACAACGGGACTCATCGTATGTATTGGGCCAACCGCTGATTTCCCGCGCTGCAGCGCGGAGAATCCAAACTCAGGGACACAAACTCAGGGACAGGCAAAAGAATCAGGGACAAAAGAATCAGGGACAGGCAAAATATTTGCAGATTTTATCGGAAATTGCACCTGGTGTTTCCTTTAAGGGTTTAGATGGACCGGATGGTCCTGTCCCCGGGGAGGAGACACCATGAGACACGCTCGGATCAAGGCCGATGGGGCCGGATACTATCACTGCATGTCACGGATCATCGAACGACGCTTCGTGCTGGGAGATGCCGAAAAGGAACGACTGCTCAACCGGATGCGCCGGCTGGCCGCTTTTGGCGGCATCGAAATCCTCGCTTACAGCTTTCTGTCCAACCACTTCCACGTATTG
>MHBQ01000127.1:2492-44189 GCA_001803315.1 Lentisphaerae bacterium RIFOXYC12_FULL_60_16 | reverse complement strand
CCAAAAGCAACTGACCGCCCTGCAGGCGGAAAACCAGAAACTGACCCGGCAGATTGCCGATCAGATCCAGCGCTCCGAACTCCGGTCACGCTCCGAATCATCCGCCACGGCCAAGTCACAGCAACAACTGGAAGCCCTCCAGTCCGCCTTCGAAAAAGCACGTAACGAGGCGGCCGCCGCCGCTGAACGCTGCCAGGGCGCCGTACGCGAAACGGAACGTGTCAAATTGGAAAACCAGCGCCTGACCGACCGTGCCGTTGCGCGGGAACAACAACTTAACGGGCAACTCGAGCAACTCCGCGAACAATTGGACGAGGCCAAATCGGAAGTCACCCGCATTCAGGGCACCGTCGCCGGTGATCGTTCCCACGCGGACGCCCTCTGGCAGCAGGCCCGTGAAAACGAAACCCTGCTGGCCGCCAAATTGACCGCCTTGCAGGAATCCTCCAGCGCCTGCATCCTGGAACTGGAACAGGAAAGGGAAGCCCTCAAGGCCGAACGCGCGAATGACCAACAGGCACGGTCTGAAGCAGAAGCCGACGCCGCACACAGGATTCAGTCGCTCGAAACAACGATCCGGCAATCCCAGGCCGAACAAGCCGCACTGGAACGGGCCCTGGAAGAGGCCCGCACCGTCTCACAATCCGAGGCTGCCGCAAGCCGGGAAACGGAAGCCAGGGCCGACACCTCGATCCGCGAGCTTACCGCCCGCCTCGAAGCGACCCGCCAACTCGCCGACCGGGCAGAGCAGGAAAGGCAAACAACCCTCGCCGCGCTGACCAAGGCCGAGAGCCGTCTGAAAGAAATCGACCGCCAGCGGCAGAACCTGACCAATGAACTGACCACCAAGCGAAGCACCTCGGAAACCCTGTCCGTCGAACTGGAACGGCTCCGCGAGGACACAACCGCCCAACGTGCGGAACTGGAACGTCAACTCACCCTTAAGGCCGGCGAACTGGAACAGGCACATACCGAACAGGTCTCACTCACGGAATCCCTCGAACGGGAACGTCTATCCGTCGCCGAACTCAACGACCGATTCAACGGGCAAACCGCCGAACTCAAACAGGTCCAAACCGAACTCCAGGACGCGGTTGCTTCGGCCGCCGCCACCGGCGAACGTATTCAACAATTGACCGACCAGCTCGAAGATACCCGGCAATCCCTCCAGCAAACCGATGCTGAGCAGCAGATCACGCGACGGGAACTGGCCGCCGCCCGAAACGCAGTGGAAGCCGGAGCATCCCGCCAGTCCGAATGGCAGACCACCCGGACACGGCTTGAGGCGGAAATCCAGCATCTGCAAACGGATCTCGAAAAATCAAACGATGAAGCCCGGACAACCCGCGAATCCCTCCATCAGCTGCAGACAACCCTCAAGACCCGTACCGGTGAATCTGAGACCGCACGCCAGGCGCTGGAACAATCCCTGATCCAGGCCAGGACAACCATCGCCGATCTGACAACCCGCCTGGAACACCAGGCAGCTGAACTCGAACAGGCACGGACGGAGCTCCAGGCCGCCACGAACGCAGCCTCCACCGCCGACGAGCGCATCGGGCAATTGACCCGCCAGCTCGACGATTCCCAGCAATCCCTCCAGCAGGCCGCCGCCGATCACCAGATCACCCGGCGCGAGTTGGCGGACACCCGGGACACACTGACGGCGGCGGAAACCCGCCTGGAACACCAGGCAACCGAACTCGAACAGGCACGGACGGAGCTCCAGGCCGCCGGGACCGCAGCCTCCACCGCCGATGAGCGCATCGGGCAGTTGACCCGCCAGCTCGACGATTCCCAGCAATCCCTCCAGCAGGCCGGCGCCGATCACCAGATCACCCGGCACGAGCTGGCTGACGCCCGGAATACACTGGCGGTGGCGGAAACCCGTCAGGCCGCCCTCCAGCAGTCGTTGGATTCACTCCGGATCGATGATCAAAAGCAGACGGAGTCATGGCAACAGGAACGGAACACCTTTGAGACCGCACGCCGGGCACTGGAGCAGTCCCTGCACCAGGCTGAAACCCACGTGACGTCACAAGCGGCCCGTAACGATGAACAAACGGCCAGAATCCGGGACCTTGAACGTCAACTGGCCGACGCCATGGCCGACCACGCCAAACAGTCAGCCACGATCCTTCACCTGCAGGAGGAAATCCAACAGTTGGACGTGGCGGCGGCAGGCCTCAAGGAATCACTGCAACAGGAGAACGCGCTTGAGTCCGAATTGCGATCCAAGATGGAGAAGCGTGAAGCGGAACTCCAGGCCACCATTCATCTGCATGAGATCCAGTCGTTTGAACTTAACAACCAGCGGCAACAGGTCGAACGTGAGCTTCAACGCCAGCAACAGGAAAATCGAACCCTGAACCAGCGACATACCGCCGTGCTTCGCGACCTGAAAGCCCTCCAGTCGGATTCCGCAGCGGCAGCCATGCTTGACCAGGCCCGCCAGCAAGCGGCGGCCTTGACGGCCCAGGTATCGCAACTGGAAGCCCGGCTGACCCGGCAGACAGCCGACCAGCCGATCCCACCGGCACGTTCCTGGATCCGGCCATCCATCATGGCCATCGCCGCAGCCTGGCTGCTCTGCATAATCGTGGCATACCGGATCGGCGGACACGCCGAACCAACGCCACCCATCCCTGACGGAAGACCATCACGACCTGCCGGCGTTGCGGATACCCCTCCCGTCCCCCCCCCGCCACCGCCTCCCGAGATTCCTGATCCGCTCCCTTCACCGGTGGAACCCCCCCTGGCAACCACGCCGGCCATTCCGGAATCCATCCCCCCGGAACCGGAGTCCTGGCCGGACCTGGACCTGCCCGACATCCTGGTACGCGAATCACCGACCGGCCGGGCCCTGGTGTTCGATTTCGGGATATTCACCACCATGACCAATTTATCCCCGCGCGCCCTGCCGGCACTCCACGCCGTGGCGGACCGGCTTGGCCCGCACATGTCCCGCTTCAAGCTCATCGTTGAGGGCCACACGGATACCGTACCCGTCAGCACGTCCCACACCTCGCTGGACAATCATGCATTGGCCATGGCCCGGGCCAGCCTGGTGGCCAAACTGTTGACCGGCCCCATGGCACTGCCCCCCGACCTGGTCTACACCACCTCGGCAGGCGAAATGGATCCGCCCTTTTCCAACCTCGACGATGCAACCCGCATCAAGAATCGAACCGTGGTGTTGAAGTTGATCCCACGCTGAACAACATCCCAAAACCGACAGGACACCCGATATGCACGTGAACGTAAAACGACTGGTCCCGGACGCCCGCTTGCCGGAATATGCACACCCGGGCGATGCCGGCATGGATTTGTTTGCATCCGAAACCGCGGATATCCCCCCCGGTGAGACCCGTCTCATCCATACCGGCATAGCGATCGAACTGCCGGCGGAAACCGAGGCGCAGGTCCGGCCCCGGAGCGGATTGGCGCTCAAGCATCAGGTTACCGTACTCAACAGTCCGGGCACGATCGACTGCGGATACCGCGGTGAAGTGGGCGTCATCCTGATCAACCACGGCCCTGCCCCCTTCCACGTCGAGCCGCACATGAAAATCGCCCAGATGGTGATTCAGCCGGTGCTCAGGGTGCAGGTGGCGGAAGTCAACGTGCTGTCCGACACGGCACGCGGCGCCGGCGGATTCGGCTCCACCGGCATGGGGGGAACCCGGCCATCATGAACGGTGTGCCGGGGCGCGCGTGGACCGGCTGACCGCAGGCGTCCACACGAGCCGTCTGCCGCGTTTCCGGCGCCGGGCCGGACGCCGGGGTCACGAACCGTCTTTCCCGATGACAATCCGGCGCATGCCCTTCTGCCCGCTGTAACGTCCGTCATCCGGTGAAGGCGTGTTGATTCCACGCAGCATGGCCAGTTGACGGCGGACGTCTTCATTGTCCAGCTTGAGCAACCAGACCCACGCCAATTGCAGCAACACCACCAGACATAAAATGGTTACGGTCATAATCCCCCGACGGTTTGGATTTCACAACCGCCCCATGATGGCACGTGTTGGACGGTTCCGCAACGGCGCTTTCGACGGTGCTTTCGACTTGACGCCACCCCCGCTGTCATGCGTGAGTGTCCGCCAGCCATGCCACGTTTATCCAATCCAAAGGCCGGTGTCCGGAAAGTGTACAAGGTGCTCGTCGTCGACGACGAAGACCTGGTGGTGGAGGTGCTGCGCGAATTATTGTCGGAACTCCCCTACACGGTCGTCACCACGACCGATCCGGCCAAGGCCATCCAGATCCTCAAGCTCTGGGAAATAGCCGTCCTCGTTTGCGATCTCAACATGCCCCAGATCGACGGGGTGGAAGTCATGGTCCGCGCCCGCGAAGCCAACCCCGACATCATCTCCATCATGGTGTCCGGTGTGGCGGACCAGGAATCCATCGTGCGGGCCGTCAACGAGGGCGGGGTCTGGAAATTCCTCTTCAAACCCTGGAATTCCCGCCAGCTGACCGAACTGGTGGATGAGGGGGTCAAGCGGTACATGAAGACCCGCGGGCCTTCCGAAAACCTCGAGCGCCTGGCCCACAACGTAACCGCCCAGCTCAAGGACGACGACGAATCCGGCGCCGCCAAGCGGCCGGCCATCCGCGTGATCAAGCGGGAGCGCAAGACCGCGGGTCTTGAAAAAACCGCCGACATCGGGACCTCCCGTTACCGGCTGGGCGACGTGCTGGGCGCCGGCGGCACCGGCACCGTCTACAAGGCCGAGGACCTGCTGATGGGCATGCCGGTGGCTATCAAGGTCCTGAGTTCCCGGTTCGCGGAAGACCAGATTGCCATCGACCTGCTCAAGGATGAGGCGCGCATCGCCATGCAACTCTCCCACCGGCATATTGTCCGCCTGCACAACCTGGAGAAGGTGGGCGGAAAATATTTCCTCGTCATGGAATATGTCGAAGGACGCAATCTGCGCGAGATCCTCCAGATCTACGGAAAACTGCCAACGGAAACCGTCATGCAGATGGCCGAAGTCTCGGCGGATGCCCTGGCTTATGCCCACCGTCACGGTGTGATCCACCGCGACCTCAAACCGGACAACATCCTGCTCACCGAGGACGGCGTGCTCAAGATCATCGATTTCGGTATCGCCGGCCTGATGCATGCCGGGGCAACGCAGGGACCGGTGATGGGAACCCCGATGTACATGAGCCCCGAGCAACTCGCCGGAAAACCCCTGAATGAGCGGACCGACATCTTTTCCTTCGCCCTGATCCTCTACGAACTGCTGACCGGCCGGCCGCCGTTCGAGGAACCGGTGGACACGGCCGCGCTCCGGGCCGCCCGGCAACCCCAGATCGTCGGATTGCCGGAGCCCGTGGCCCGCATCCTGCGCAAGGCCGTGGCACACGATCCGAATGAACGGTGGGCATCGGTTTCGGAATTCGCCTCGAACTTCGTCACCGCCACCAGTTCCGCCGTCTACGGCCGCTGAAACGGTTCCCCCGTGACATGAAACTCCACCGGCACCCGCAGGGGGGTTGCCCAGTAGCCATTGTCGCGCCCATACCCGTGAAAGCTCTCCTCGGTCAACACCAGGTGTCCCGTGTAGCGGCCGGCCGGCAGGCGAATGGTCCCACGCATCTGTTCCCGGCTGAATTCCGGCTCCGCATAGAGGTATTCCACCGTCCGCGGCGTCTTGGGCCGCATATACACGGCTGCGTCATCGGCGACCAGCTCATACCGGCGCAGAATGCCGGCGTCCCGCAGCGTCACGTTCTGACGCACCACGTTCCACAGGACATGCAGGCTCCGGGATAACACGAACTCATGCACGGCCTGCCCGCGGGCATCCGTCACGAAATAGTCAAACAGGAGGTAGGCTTCCACCTTTGACTTGTCGGGGTGGTAGCGGTAATCCTCGTCCTGGTAGTTGGTGAGACGGCCCGGCAGACGCCACCGGCCCAGGTAACCGATCCGTTCAAAAGCCTCCCGGTCCGTGTAATCGCCCTGCAGTTTCAACTGGTAGGCGAAATTGGGCTTTAACCGGTGCGCTTCGATGCGCCCCATCAGGGTCGGGCCAACCGGACGGATCGACACCCACACGCAGGGTCCGTCGGGTCCCGTATCCGCATAATCAAAACGCCGCACAAATTCAGCCGAGTAGAAATTCCCGGCGATATCGGCCCACCGTTCATTCTCAGCATCCGGCACACCGACCATGCGGCGGGCATTGGTGGATGAAAGCCCGAAATCCAGCGCCGGCGCCTGCCCGCTTCCGGACACATAGGCATCATAGGGGCCGGGCATTCCGGCACGATCCGGCTGACGCGCAGAACCCGCCATCCAAAGTCCCATCGCGGCAACCCCGACCACGGCAACCAGGCCCGAAACCATACCCGTCAGGACCACCCTGCGCATCATCTTCCCAGCCGGTTTATCCACGCCATTTCCCTTTCGTTCCCACGTCGGCAACAATCCACCACCGGCAACCATGCTATCAACCCGGTCAGTTACCGCAAGCCCAACCGTTGATCGAAAACAGGTTATACTTGCCGTCCACCCCGCCCTGTGATATTCGTACGAACAGGGGGACAGTTCGGCGCCTGTTCGTGTGCCGTCGTACAAGATGAATGCGCAAGCTGTTGCAGTGCTATGTCTGGCAGCCATAACCGGATACGTCGGCCTGCATCACCTGCTGTATTTCCTGCGCATGCCGACCCGGCGGGAATTCCTCTACTTCGCCTGCGCGTGCCTCGCCATCACCCATTACAACTTCGCCACCATGGGTGTATACGCCGCCGGAACCCCCTACGACGGATCACTCTGGCAGGTCCAGCAAGTCGCGGCACTGGCCGCCACCGGCATCTTCATCCTCCTGTTTGTCGTCTACCTGGTCCGTGCCCGGGTAACCGGCCTGGCATGGGTGCTGGTTGCACTCTGGATCCTTCACCTGATTGCACTGATCGTCGGCCATCCATCCTGGATGTGGACCGACATCCCCTCCATCAAGCATGTCTCGCGCTTTGGCCTCCTGGCCGTCTACTACGAAATGAAACCCGGCTGGCTGGTTAATACCCAGTCGCTGACCGGCCTGCTGGGACTCATCTACATGCTGGCACTGCTGATCGGACACAGCCTGAAACCGGAAGGCGCCCCAACCCGGCCCATCCTGGCCGGCATGATCATCCTGGCGCTGGCCGTGATCAATGACAGCTGTGTCAGTGCCGGACTCTACACGTTCTTTTATACGATCGAATACGCCTTCCTTTGCCTGGTGGTTTGCATGGCATGGACCCTGGCCAACCTGCATTACCAGACCGTCCGCCGCCTGCAGGAAAGCGAAACCCGCTACCGCAATCTTCTGGAGACCGCAACCGACGGCGTGGTCATCGTTGACGCTCGCACCGAGCGCATTGTGGAAGTCAACCGGCAAACCGAGGAACTGGTCGGACACACCCGGCAGGAACTGGTCGGACAGCCTTTCACCATCCTGTATCCCACCGAGGATGCCACCCGGGTCGTCGACCAATTCCATGCACACCTCGCACGCGGCCGGACCACCGGCGATGAAACCCGCATCCTGCACCGGAACGGACGGCATATCCCGGTTGAGATCAGTTCAAACGTGCTCTGCATCAATGGAAACGACATCGTGCAGGGCATGTTGCGGGACATCACCCAGCGTAAGGCCTCCGACGCCGAACTGCACCGCCTGGCTGCCGCGGTCGAGGCCGCCGCCGAATCGATCGTCATCACGGACGCCACGGGCATTATCCAGTATGTGAACCCCTGCTTCGAGCGGATGACCGGCTATTCGCGCGAGGAGGCCATCGGCAGAACGCCCCGCCTGATCAGCTCCGGCAAGCATGACAAGACCTTTTACCAGGGACTCTGGGCCACCGTTTCCAGCGGCCAGGTCTGGCGCGGCACGGTGACCAACCGGCGCAAGGACGGCACGCTCTACGAGGAGGAGGCCGTAATCTCCCCCGTACGCAATTACAACGGGGAGATCGTCAACTATGTCTCGGTCCGGCGCGACATCACCCAGGAAGTGGCACTGGAGAACCAGCTCCGCCACTCGCAGAAGATGGAAGCCATCGGACGGCTGGCCGGCGGCATCGCCCACGATTTCACCAATATGCTGGTGATCATCCTGAATCATGCGCAGTTTGCCCGCAAGAAACTGCCGGACGATTCCGACGCCCAGGACCATCTCAAGCGGATCATCGAGGCCTCCGAACGATCCGCCTCCCTTACCAGCGAATTGATGGCGTTTGCCCACCAGAAACCCGTCTCCCTCCATGTGGTGGACCTGAACAAGACCCTCCGCAGCGCCCAGGACCTGCTCACCCGCGCCGTGGATCGGCGGGTCTCCTTCCATCTTGAGTTCAACAAGGAACCGCTGATCGTCGAGATCGACCCGGACCAGCTGGAGGAAGTGGTGGTGCAACTGGTCGTCAACGGGTGCGAGGCCATGGCCAACGGCGGGCACCTGACCCTGCACACCTCGATCCTGACCATGGAACGGGCCGACCTTGGCCAGTTGCCCGGCAACGCCGGCAAATTGGCGCGGGAACGCATGGATTTCGCCGTCCTGTCGATCTGCGACAACGGAACCGGGTTGAGCGACGATGTCCAGGCACACCTGTTTGAACCGTTCTTTACCACCAAGGGAAAACGCGGAACCGGGCTGGGCCTTTCAACCTCCTACGGGATCATCAAGAAACACCATGGGTTCATCGTCTGCTACAGCCAGCCGGAACATGGCGCCTGTTTCCGGGTCCTGTTGCCCCTGCTCGAAATCCCACCGCATTACATTGGCGGCATACCGGCGGGCAAGGAAACCGTCCTGGTGGTGGAAAGCCAGCTCCTGTACCGCACCCACCTGATCCGCACACTCCAGGACCTGGGTTATCGCGTGCTGGAAGCAGAAGATGACCAACAGGCCCGCGACCTGATGTCCATCCAGAAGGCGCCGGTCGCCCTGGCCGTGCTCAACATCCGGCTGGGAACTTCGGACGGCCGGGAGCTGGCGCAGGAATTCCGCCACAAATATCCGGCCATGAAAATCCTGTATACATCCGGATTCCCGGCCGTGCACCTGGTGGCCTGTGGCGATATCCAGCCGGGAGAACCGGTCATATCCCTTCCATTCAGCCGCGGCGTTCTGGCCCGCATCATCCGTACCATTCTGGGGAACCCGTCATGAATACCAAAAGCATCCGGACGTTTCGGCGTAAACTGGCCCGGGGTCCCGTCTTCGGCCCGTTCAGTAAAACCTCCGACGCCGGCATCATTGAAACCATCGGCATGGCGGGCTTTGATTTCGTCATCCTGGACCGGGAACACGGCCCCAACACGCTGGAAACCGTGCAACAGCTCATACGCGCCGCCGAACTGCACGGGTTGTTCCCGGTGGTTCGCGTTCCGGACACCTCGGAAACCGCGATCGGCCAGGCACTGGACATCGGGGCCGGTGGCATACAGGTACCGCAGGTCAGCACCCCGGAACAGGCGACCGAGGTGGTCCGGGCCGCGCGCTTCGCGCCGGCCGGCCGGCGCGGAGTCTGCCGTTTCGTGCGTGCCGCACGGTATTCCGCCCTGCCCAAGGCGGATTACTTCAAACAGGCCAACACCGCGCTCATCGTCATTCAACTGGAAGGACAGGAGGCGCTCGACAACCTGGAGCCCATCCTCGATGTTCCCGGATTCGATATGGTCTTCATCGGGCCCTACGACCTCTCGCAATCCGTCGGGCATCCCGGCGAGGTGCGGCATCCGGAGGTGGTCGCCTGCATGCGCCGGATTGTCCGGACCTGCCTGCGCCGGAACATTCCCGTGGGTACGTTCACGGACACACCGGCAGACGCCGCCTTCTGGCAACGCCAGGGCGTGCGGTACCTCTCCTATTCCGTGGACATGGGCATCATCACCGATGCCATGCGGGAACGGGCGGACGCCCTTCGGACGGGAAGCAGGAACAAGTAAGGTGTTTCCCGCGCCCTGGAGACGGGGCGACCTCGCCCCGTTCTTCATCTCCTCCCAGACCGGCCCGGGGTCGGGCCAGGTCCTCCAGGCGGGCACGCGAATTGTCATCCTTCCGGATCAGGTGCGTCCAGCCCGGACGGCTTCCTTTTCCGCTTCACGCTTCTGCTCGAGTTTCGTCACATCCCGCGCCAGGTTTTCACGGATTGTCTTTTCCTGGTCCGCGGTTTCAGCGGTAACAGGGCCCAACTTCCGGAAGTGATCCTCGGCACGCAACCGTGCCTCCGCCAGCCGGGCTTCATATTTCCGGTCGATCTCGGCCATCTGCTGTTTCTGCCCGTTCGTGTAGGAACGTGATCCACCCAGCCGCTCCATGGCCAATTCATAAGCTGATTTCATTCCACTCCTCCCGCAACCACACGTTTGTTCAACCGCCCGCCCATACCACGGACGCCATGTATAACCCAACAGACGTAAAAAGACAACCGGCCGTCATGGATCCGCCGTGGCGCCCATCCGCAGGTAGGGCAGCACTTCGTCGGACAGCACGCGGTTGAGATCAAAAAGCACAAACCCCCGTGCTCCCAACCGGCGCAGGGACGCCACCTGGTCAATCACCTGGATGGCATCCAAACGGCTTTCCTTCGCCGTCACACCGATGCCCGGCATGATACGGTCGGCAGCCCCCGCCAGTTTCAACTGGTCCCGAACATACTGTTCAAAAACCGCGGGATCAGCGGTGTAGTTCATGGGGCAGACAAAGTCAACCAGGCCGGTACGCAGCCAGGCAGCCCAATCCTGCGCCACGCTGTCAACGCATTGCGGATATTTCCCGTACACCGCCGCGGATACCCGGATGGCCGGATTGGCCGCACGGCAGATAGCCCGCACATCGCGCACCAGCCGGGTGATCTGTTCGCACCGCCACCGGTCATAATCCACCCGGGCGGCGCCCTTGCGCACATCCGCCGGCCAGCGGACAATCCGGACCCCGCGGGCAGCCTCGTACCGGGAACGGCATCCGTCACAGTAACAATGCCGTGAATCACGGTACCGGATATAGTCCAGGTGGACCCCATCCACCGGATACCGCCGGACCAGGTCCCGTATGGCATCCTTTTCGTGGCTCCGGTTGGCAGGATGCGACGGGCACAACCAGGGCAGCAACTGGCCGGTATCCGAACGTTGAAGCCGCCCTTCCCGTTCCAATCGCTGCCGCCACGCGGGATCGGCCCCCTCGACCGTCCAGCAGACTTTCCAGGCATGAACCCGCACCCCCTGCTCCCGGCAGGCGGACAGGGCAGCTTTCAACTGATCCCCATAACGTCGGACCGTCTCGGACTCAGGAACCTGCTCCTGTTTATAATGTGCCTGCCATGGCCACAGTACATTGACAAAAACATCCCGGATCCCCTGGCGCGACAGCTCGGTCGCCGTACGTGCCCAATCGCCCGGGAAAAGTCCGGTTGCGGGATGGTCCCACACCCCTCGGATCATGTCGTCGCGTGGCGGCTCGGTCATGGCATAGGCAGACTTCATGCTATGCCGGTAATCCGGCAATCCCATGAGGAATTCCGGATAACGGCCGGCGGCCAGATGCGCCTGTTGCGTCTGCCGGATCGTTTCGGCAGCCCCCAGCAGGCGCATGACTTCACCCGGCCGCGCCATCTGCCGGGCACGGGTCTTGATGGCCGCCACCGCGGATTCGAAACGGTCATACTGACCCACACCGGATACCCGGTCAAACACCCCCCGCGTGGCGGCCGGGAACAGGACGGGATCCAGATGCCCCAGCAGGGCCAGCATCATCTGCTGTTTGGCGAGGGAATCGCCGTCTTCCAACAGCACGTGGGTCATCCAAAACCCCGCGTCGGTCCGGACCCAGGCAGGATCGCCGGTTGCCTTTCCGGTTGCATCCTCCCATTCACCCACCACCCGTCCCCTCCCCTTGACCGGCTGGACCGCGCGGATATTGCCGGATTCCTGGCTGACACGGCCCGGCACACCCGGTATGGCATCCGCCTGGAAACGGATGGCACTCCACCGTCCGGCAGTTTCAGCCCGCTGGTACCGCCCCACCCGTACCCCCATGAGATCCGCCAGACGTTCGTCGGACGCATAGAACACCACCAACCGTCCGCCACGTCTGACAAAGACCGCCAGGCGGGCCGTCAGTTCGGCGGGCGGATAGGGATTATACGGAAGCAAGGCCACCGTGCCATCCGGCATGCCGTCCCGGATCACAACCGCTTCGTCCAGTATCCGGCACGGGATCGATACCGCCTCCAGACGCCGTGCCATCGTGCGGGTCATGGCGGCGGCATACGCCCGTTCCGCGTCATCGGGAACCGAACGGGTCCCCTGCAGCATGAACACACCGGACGCACCCGAAACCCGGGCACTGACCAGAACCCCTAACAGAATGCTGGAAATTACGATTCGCATGTATCCGACACCCTTCACTGACTTGTCTATTGTACCCGAATTTCAAATCGCTACAATAGCCGCCATGTCTGATCCCGATTTATTGATCCGGCGGTGGCATGTCCTGCATGTACATCCCCGGTGCGAAAAGAAAATCGCTGATACCGCGCGGACCCTGGGTCTTTCCCATTACCTGCCCCTGCGGTCCGCCACCAAGATCTACCAGCGCCGCAAGGTAACCGTCGGCAAACCGGTATTCCCGGGTTATTGCTTCGTCAGCTTTGACTGGGAAGGACGCCTGGAACTCCTCAAAACCAACCAGATCGCCCGCTTCCTGGTCCCGCCCTCACAGCGGCAGCTCCTGCATCAGCTGGCCCAGATCCGGCGGGCGCTCCGGGTGGATCCGACCCTGGCCATTGAACAATCGCTGGATGCCGGAACCCGGGTCCGTATCGCCACCGGCCCCTTCATGGGTGTGGAAGGACTCGTGGCCGAAATCAAGGGAATCAGTAAAGTGTTGCTGAATGTCGAAATGATCGGACAAGCCGTGGCCCTGGAGGTGCGGCGTGACTTCCTTGAAATCCTGGATTGAACCATCCCCACAACCGCTGATACAGTTCCACGCGAAACCATGAAAACAAAGACAGAACCCGTACGGCAGGCATCCGCCTGGAAGGGCATCGTTCTCGCCGGAGGCGCGGGAAGCCGCCTGCACCCGATCACCCGCGTGGCCAGCAAGCAACTGCTGCCCGTGTATGACAAGCCCATGGTCTATTATCCCCTGTCAACGCTGATGCTCGGCGGCATCCGGGACATCCTCGTCATCTCCACGCCGCAGGATCTGCCCCGTTTTCAACAGTTACTCGGCGACGGGCGCCATCTCGGCGTCCGTTTCAGCTTCCTCCCCCAGACGGCGCCCCGCGGTATTGCCGAAGCCTTCGTGCTGGGCGCCGACTTCATCGACGGGTCACCGGTCAGCCTCGTGCTGGGCGACAACCTGTTTTACGGAAAGATGGATTTCCTCCGGCGGGCACTGTCCCGGACCAGCGGCGCCACCATTTTCGGATACCCCGTGCATGACCCCGAACGGTACGGCGTGGTGGAATTCGACACCGACGGCAAGGTGCTGAGCCTCGAGGAGAAACCCCGCCAACCCAAAAGCCGCTATGCCGTCCCGGGCCTCTACTGTTACGATTCACAGGTGACCGGCCTGGCGAAGGCATTGAAACCGTCAGCCCGGGGCGAACTCGAAATCACCGATCTGAACCGCCGGTATCTCGAACGCGGCGAACTGAACGTGGAAGTGCTCGGGCGCGGCATGGCGTGGCTGGATACCGGCACCCCGCAAAGCCTGCTGGATGCCGGCAACTTTGTCGCCATGATCGAACACCGCCAGGGGCTCAAGATCGGTTGTATCGAGGAAGTCGCCTTCCGCATGGGGTTCATCGACCGGGACCAGCTCCAGGCACTCGCCCGGCAACTGGCCAACAGCGAATACGGCCGCTACCTGTTCGACCTGGTGGAACAACCGGCAATGCCGGCAGGCAGGATCCCCTCGTGAACTGGACCGACGGCCCCATCAACGGCGTCGTGGTCCGCCCGCTCAAGCGTTACACCGATCATCGCGGCTGGCTCGCGGAATTGGTCCGGGACGACGAGTTGCCGGACGGCCATCGCCCGGCCATGGCCTACGTATCCGTCACCCATCCCGGCATCAGCCGCGGTCCCCATGAACACCGGGAACAGGCGGATTGCTTCGGTTTCGTGGGGCCGGGGAATTTCCGGGTATTCATGTGGGATGCCCGGCCGGAATCGCCCACACAGGGGCAACGCATGCGCCTGACAGCCGGCGAATCCAACCCCGCGATCATCCGGGTCCCCGCGGGTGTCGTCCATGCGTATGTCAACCGGTCCACGCAGGACGCCTGGGTATTGAACTTTCCCGACCGGCTCTTTGCCGGCCCCGGACGCCGGGAACCGGTGGACGAGATCCGGCATGAAGATCGAACGGATAACCTGTACAAACTGGACGACGAAGGAGCAGATACATGAAGAAAGCATTGGTATGCGGCGCGGGCGGATTCATCGGCGGACACCTGGTCAAACGGCTCAAGAAGGAAGGGTACTGGGTCCGCGGCGTGGACATCAAGGCCCACGAATTCTGCCCGTCGGCAGCGGATGAATTCCTGGTCCTGGATCTCCGCCAGGAAGCCAACTGCTGGCGGGCCCTCTCCCTGCCGTCCGGCAAATTCGACGAAGTCTACCAGCTGGCCGCCGACATGGGCGGCATGGGGTTCATCCACTCGGCGGAAACCGAGATCATGCACAACAGCGTGCTGATCAACGTGTATATGACGCACGCAGCCGCCACCCTGGGCATCAAGCGCTATTTCTTCTCGTCATCGGTGTGCGTGTACCGCGACATGAAGCACGGCGAACCTGAAATGCATGAATCCGAAGCCATCCCGGCCAATCCCGACAACGAGTACGGCTGGGAAAAACTCTATTCCGAACGCGTCGCCATGGCCTATGAACGCCGTTACGGCATGGCCGTCCGCATCGCCCGCTTCCAGAACTGCTACGGCCCCTATGGAACCTGGCGCGGCGGCCGCGAGAAAGCCCCCGCCGCCATGTGTCGCAAAATCGCCGCCATGAAAAAAGACAATATCGTCGAGGTATGGGGGGACGGGTCTGCCGTCCGTTCCTACACGTATGTGGACGACATGGTGGACGGCATCTACCGGTTGATGCACTCCAGTCTCAAGGGCGCCGTCAATATCGGATGTCCCGAATACGTCACCGTGGATGAACTGGCGCAGACCGTCGCCGACATCGCCGGTAAACGGATCCGGATCAAGCACGTCAAGGGCCCCGTGGGCGTCCAATCCCGCAACTTCAGCAATGAACGGATTTATTCCATCGGGTGGAAGGCCCGGTTCTCCCTGAAGGACGGGGTTGCCCAGACGTATCCGTGGATCGCGGAACAGGTCAAACTCAACCAGAAACGCTGAACCGGACGGATGGTTGGGGAAACATCCACGCCCCCGCCTAGTGAAGCACGGGACGACCTCGTCCCGTGCTTTCCGTTTCAACCCTGCAGGCGGCGCTTGTTCTTCGCGTTTCGATTCGATACGTTCTTCCCGGTTACACACCCTTTGACGAGAAAGTCCCATGAACATTCAGCCCGGCACCATCCCTATCACGCAAGAATCACTTTGCTCCTGCCTGCGCGCGGCATACTGGCAGCATGACGACTGGCATCCCCTGGCACTGAATGCGCACGATAACCGTTTCATCGCCCGGCACAACGGCCTCGAAGCCGGCCTGGTTCTCCAACCGGCTGGCGATGGCATCCGGGCGTTCACCCTCTCCTTCACCTCGCCCTTCCCCACCCGTATCCGGTTGACGCTCGAGGTTCCCTCCGCAACCGAACCGTTTCACCTGATCCCCGCCTGCATCTTCGGCGACAACAACCTGCACGGGGCGGAACCGGGACATTTTCCCAACCTGACCCGCGATCCGGTCCAATCAGTTTCCTGTTCACCGTACTGGGAGTTCCGGGCCGACCGCGCCTCCCTCCCCCTGTCGATGCTCCTGTTCAAGGGCGGGGTGGCCGGCATTTCCATCCAGCCCTACAGCCCGGCCGACCAGCAAACCACCTCCAGCCGCGAGAATTTCATCCGGAACGGCGTCTGCGCCATGCTCGGCGATGGGGGCCCCGCCCCGCATGCCTGCGGCGTCACGCTCGGTTATCGCAACACTCCCGTCTCCTTCGTCAACAAGGACCAGTGGGGGGTGCCCACGGAGCACAACGCCGTCAAGGCGGAAGCCAGCGGCTTTATCCACCTGCACCCGGCTGCAAACCGGCTCGCGGCCCACACGGTGATCCAGCAGGTGTACGAAGCATTCCAGGAATCCCCGCACGCCCCGATCACGGCCGAAAGCGGCATCCGATCCCTCACCCAGGCGTTCCTCACGGTGAACTGGCAGGCGGACAAGGAACACTTTTCCAACATGCGGTGCATCGACACATCCAAACGCCACCTGACCCCCTGGCGCACCCTGGCGGAAGTGGGCTGGACCGGCGGCGGGGTGATCGCCTATCCCCTGCTCGTTTCCGGATCCCTGTATGCCGACGACACGGCCGTCCAGCGTGCCACCTACCTGCTCGACTGGGTGGCCAAAGCTTTCAACCCGGCGTCGGGCCTGCTCTGGGATGTCTACGGTAAAAACGAAGGCGCCCGCGTAAACTGGTGGTGGTCCGGCTACCTGGTCAAGGATGTCCACTGCGCCTATACCAATGCCAGCGGCATCTACTACCTGCTCAAGGCTTACGAATTTCTCGCTGAACGCCGCGGCAATCCCCCCCGCGCCTGGTTGGATACCGCCTGCAAGGTGCTCGACACCCTGCTGGCGATCCAGCCCGCCGACGGACGGTACGGGTTCACCTATTCCACTACGGAACGACGGATCGTCGATCCCGACGGGTTCGCCGGCGTCTACTGGGCGGCCGCCATGGCCATTGCCGCACGCCTCACCGGCAACACCCGTTACACCGGCAGCGCCATACGCGCCATGGCCTTCTACCGGGAACCGGTCCGGTCCCTCTGCTGTTGCGGCACCCCGATGGACACCTGGAAAAGTCCCGACCAGGAGGGAAACCTCGGTTTCATCCGGGCCGCCGCCGAGTTGTTTCGCACCACCCGGGACGACACCTGGCTGAACGCGCTGGAGGAAGGCGCCCACTATGAATACCTCTGGCGGTACGGCTTTCGTGCCCGGCCGGAATACCGGCCGCTGAAAGGATCCCCCTGGAATTCCGTGGGCGGATCGGTCACCAGTGTCTCCAACCCGCACATCCATCCGATGGGCATCTTCATCTCGCGGGAACTGGACCTGCTGGCCACACGTTCCGGCAACGCCTACCACCGGCAACGGTGCCGGAATGGACTGGACTGGGCGTTGAACTGCATCAGCCTCTATCCGGACGTGTCCGGATACGGCCAGCCCGGCGTACTCACCGAACGGTTCTGCCCGTCCGACGGACTGACCATCGAGACATTTCCCGACGGCAGTCCGTCCAGCCTGTGGTTCTCCTACAACGGCTGGGCCGCCGCCGCGGTCCTGGAAGGCCTGGTGGAGACCCATGCAAAGCAAGCGGCTTCAAATGATAAATGAAGCGATGCGCAATCGGCCGGAGGCCGGTCCCTCCAGTGCGCTCTGTCAAACCTGTGCGGCGTGTTGTAAACATTTTGCATTTGTATCGTTGTCACCAGCCGAAATCCAGGTGCTGGAAAAATATACCGGATTGCCTGCCGATGGATTCACACATTCGACCGGTCGTGCCGACACGATTCGTTTCCTGAAATTCAAGGCGAACGGAGATTGTTTCTTCCTGCATACCATCAACGGCTGTTTTGCGTGTAGCGTCTATGAAGCCCGAGCCGGCATTTGCAGGGATTACCCCTCCACCGCCTGTCAGCTTGAAACCTGCAGAAAATACCGGAATGACTGCCGGACATCAGCATCCAGCCAACCGTCCCATCCCGAAGGCCGGTAGACATCCGAACGGTATCACGGCTTGGCCGCGGCGGCAGTGCTTGAGGACTTGTTTGCCCCCCCCGGTTACGTGATCGGCTCGGACCTGATCCTGGCGGATTCCAGTTCCCGCTGCATGTCCACCACCGCCTCCTTCACAAGGTCCGGTCTGCCGGAGAGGCTGAGTTCCACCTGGGTGGTGCCGGCTGTCGTAAACATGGGCAGGCTCGACAACGACACGTCGGGATGCGCCGCCACGATCCGTTCCATCAGGTTGGTCAGGTCCGCTTCCCTGGCGCCTGGAAGCATGACGGTCCAACGGGTTTCCTCGTCGCCGATTTCATAAAGGTTTTCAACCACCCAGCGGGACATCGGCGCTGCCATTTCCGGGAACCCCGGAAGGAAATAGCCATTCCGGATGGAAAACCCGGGCACTCGATTATACGGATTCGGCACCAGTTCACAACCGATCGGGAATTCCACCATCTTGAGCCGGTCCCCGGTGGCGCGATCGCCGAACCTTTCCTTCAGGATGCGTACACCTTCCGGGTGCAACTCGAGTCCCACCCCGGCAACCCGGGCAACACACTGGCGCGTGTAATCATCCGGCGTGTTGCCGATTCCTCCGCAACAGAAAAAGGGTTCCGGACGCGCCATGGCCCAGGCCAGTTGCGCATCGATCACCACCGGCTCGTCCGGCAGGATCATGCTGTAGACCAGTTTCAACCGGTGATTCATCAGCATGCGCTGGAACGTGGCAAAATGCGCATCCTGCCGGCGCGCACACAACACTTCACTGCTGATGATGATCAACCCGAACCCGCGAACTTTCAGTTTCATGATAGCTCCTTCACCAAAATCAAGCCTTCCTCCACGGTTGAAAACTTCCCGTCCAACTGCTGCTCGTATAACGCACTGAGCACGCGCCCCATCTCCGGACCCGGCATCATGCCCTGTTCGATTAAATGCCGCCCCAGAACAATCGGGCGCGGTTTCGAATCCACCACCTCCAGCGCCCGTGCCCGCTCCAACAGCCAGTCACACGCCGGATACGGTGTGCCGGCCATCGCCGGATCGACCCCGCACCGGTCGGCATGCGCCACCCGCACCAGCCGGTCAATGCGCTGGACCTGCCGGGCCAGCCGTCGGATGGCGCTGTCCCCCGCCTTGCCGTCAAACAGTTCGCGGGGCCGCAAATGGGTGGTGACCAGGGCCGTCACATCCCGGATCAGATCCTCCTGGTTGGTCATCCGGCCGAGAAACGCGCGGGTGGGCGCTTCGCCGGCTGCCTCATGTCCACGGGACCGCAGGCGCCCTTCCTCGAACCGGGTGGTCGCCGGTTTCCCGAAGTCATGACAAAGCACCGCCAGCCCCACGACCAGGTCTTCACCGTCATCACCGGTCCGCATGCGGGCAAATCCATCCAACGCCCCGAGCGTATGCACCCAGACATCGCCCTCGGGATGCCATTCCGGTTCCTGGGCGCATCCCACCAGGGTCTCCAATTCCGGAAAATGGACCAGCCACCCGGCAGACCGCAACCATTCGAGACCCGACGCAATATGCTCCCCCAGCAGCAACAGCTTCTTCCACTCCCCGAAGATCCGTTCCGGCGCCAGTCCTTCCAGCGTCATAGTCCGGCTGATCGCAATGGTTTCCGGAGCCGGTGTCAGACCGAACCGGGCAACCAACTGCATGCCGCGCAGCACACGCAGGGGATCTTCACGAAAACGATCCGACGTATGCCGCAGGCAACGGGCGGCCAGATCGGCGCGACCGTTGAACGGATCCTCGATCCGCTGTTCCAGCGGATCGTACAGCATGGCGTTGATGGTGAAATCGCGCCGCGCAGCCGCCTCCCGGATCGGCATACCGGGGTCGCACCGGACCGCAAACCCCTTGTGCCCCTCACCCGTTTTCACCTCCCGGCGCGGCAGGGCAATGTCAACCGGCAACCCGCGCAACTTGAACACCGCAAACGACTGCCCGACCAGGTCCAGGGAAAAACGCGTTTCGAGGACTGAACGCAAACGGTCCGGATCCATCCCGTACACCTCGACATCCACATCCTTGACCGGACGTTCCAGCAGGGCATCGCGCACACAACCGCCAACCAGCCAGGCACGTCCTCCCGCCGCCTGCACCAGGCCGGCAATGTCCCGTACCGCCCGTGCCACTTCCGGATTGTCGATTCGCAGGTTCATGTCTATGGAGTTCCCCATCCCGTCGCACCAGCACGCTACGGTATACCGGCGGCAGGTCAAGCCGGTTTCATCCGGGGAATACTTGCCGGAACCGGCGGTTTCCTTTTATAGTCCGCCCATGCCATGGCGCCGATATCAAGCATTCCTGTTCCCGGCCGGTTTGATGCTGGCCCTGTTCCTGGTCTATTTCCACGCCATTCCCCGCAGCTTCAATACAACTTACGAAAACCGACGTTTCTTTGACAGTGACGGTGAGTTCATCGTGCGCCAGTTTCGCCAGAACTCCTATTACACGCATAACGACCACCTCCTGTACCATGTGGCGGCCCGCGGCCTGCACCGCTATCCACACGCGTTGGGACTGGGAACCAACCCGGTCAGGATTCACCTGTTCATGAGCAGCCTGGCCGGCGCGCTGGGAATCACCCTGCTGTTCCTGGCCGGACAACGCCTGCTGTCCCGTCCACAGGCGCTGGCCGCCGCGCTGGCCATCGGCGGTTGTTCCGGTTGGTGGTTCTTCTCGTCCACGATCGACACCTACTTGCCCTGCCTGGCCGCCAGCATCCTGGCGCTGATACTGGCACTCCGCACCCTCGACCACCCCTCCCGTGTCCTACACGCCGCCATGGGTGCAGCCATGGGGCTGGCTTTCCTGTTCCGGACCGACAGCTTTCTGCTGGTTTCCCTGGGCCTGGTCTTTCTCGACCGGAAAAACCGGCGTTGGTCCTTTTTCTTCTCCGCGGCCATCGCCGGCCTGGTGGTCGCAGGCGCCGGCTATGCCCTGTTGGCACACCGATTCTACGGCATCCCCTGGACGGAAATTCCAGCTTGGGCAATGGGCGGATTCGACCGGCCCGAAACCCGTTCCCAGCAGACTTGGGGGCAATGGAGCAACCTGTCCGTCTCCAACATCGGGCTCGCACTGGTCAATCAACTCTTCTACACCATCGCGCTCCCCCATATGGCATCCACTCGATCCACAGCGTGGTGGTCAACGTATACCGGGGCCGGACAAATCGTCCAATTCATTATCCTGATTGTTTGGATCGGGACACTGGCGCTTTCGATCCGCCACGTCGCGGGCCGCTGGAAAGACGGATCAGCACAAGCCGCCCTGGTGTTTGCGGTGGCATCAACGTGGATGGTCAGCCGCACCATATTTTATGCCTGGTGGGACCCCGCCGACCCGTTCCTGTTTGCCGTAATGATCCTGCCCGCGTTCTGGTTGCTGCTGGTACTGGCCCTTCAGGCGGTCAACGCATCCGGTTCAGCCCGCCTGATCCGGCTGGGCACCATCGCCACGATGCTGCTGGCCATCATTATCGGACTGCACAACGTCCGTTACCTGATCATCCCGTTCCGGAAATTGTGCGAGCCGGGTTAATCACGGTCAGATGGACGGGTACCCCTGCAGGGTATACAGGATTTGCGTGTTCACCAGCACGGTCAGGACCGCCAGCGCCAGCCACCATGCATCCTGACGTTTGCCCAGCGCGGAAGCCATCCCGACCGCCGCCGCACCGAGAATGGCCGGCATCATCGGGGGTGAATATAAGACCATTTCAACGGGATTGAAGTACCAGAAGAATGCCAGGTACGGCACCAAAACCAACCCGGCGACTCCGAGCGTTCTCCCCCGCAACGCACGGTCTTTTAAGAGGCCGACCCCGCCGGTGAACCACACCAGGAACAGCAGCATGGTAATGGCAAAAAGCCCCACCGGTCCCCGCCAATCCTTGAGATCATCCCACCCTTGTCCCCATTGGAACGTCATCGGCCGGCCGGCAAACGCATGGAAGAACTGCCCCATGACCAGATTCCCGGCATGGCGGAAAGTCAGGTTGGACGGCTTGGCATACTGACCGACCAGGTGCCGGGCAAACCGCACCTCCTCGATCACCGGTGGACTACCCGGCTCCTGGATCCGGTGCGGATATCGCGCCTGAATCGCCGTCTGACCGGCCAGATACCCGGCAACGGTGAGCGCCATGACCAGCACCACACGAACCAGTCGGGATCGCCACGGAACCGGACGACGACAGGCCCGCACGACGGACAATCCCGACAGGACCAGTAACGGCGGATGGGCAAGCCCCGCCAGCACCACGGCTCCAATCGTCCACAGGTCATCCCGGATTCGGTTACGGCCTGCCGTATATACCCAGGCCAACAAGACCAGAACCGTGAACAGGGTCGAGAACAGAAACGTCTCAATGAGAGATCCATACACCCAGGTCGAAAAGGCAAACGAAAAGACAACCGCCAGGCAGGAAGCGGGAAAGTCACGGCCAACCAGCTTCCGGAACCAGATCCATGCCAGGCCGGTACAGGTGGCCGTGATCCCCGCCATTACCAAGACAAGGGCCATCAGGTTGGGGAATCCCAACCGGTGCAGGATTGACCAGGCTTTATGCACCACCGGCAGGAATAACACATGCTTGCGCATGTCGAAATTCAGCAGGTTGGCCAGAATCGGGTGCATGAGTTCCTCGCTGTCGGAAAAAAACAAGCCGTTGAGCGGTGACAGTTTCCATTCCGACAGGGAATACAGGTAGACCGGGAAAAGGATCAACCCGATGCAGAACGGTTTCAACCAGGGCCACCGGAACGGCCGGCATCCAACCAGCATCACCAGCAAGGCCGCACCAACCGGCAACAGGATCCGGATCACGTGATGCCAGGGGGCATACGGGATCACCATGACCGTCCCGACCCATCCCATGGGGGACCGGTTCTCGATCTCCAGGATATTGATGCTCCGTTCATTGAGCAACCGGGCCGGCAGATCAATCTCAAGATTGACGGCATTGCGGGTCGGATACGGCTTCACAACCCCCACCGCGGCACCATTCACCCGCACATGCAGTTCGGGTGGCTGGTTTCGACGGAACAAAGCTACGCCGATGTTCAACGCATAGCCGGTCTGCCGGGAAGGCAACCGCACCTGCATCGTGGGACCGGACCCGGGTGCACCGGGAGCACGATCATCGCCTGACATGGCCACCAGGGGATAATACCGGCCCGGTTGCCCCAACAGGAACTCAACCTGATCCCGACGCCAATCCGCCTCGGACGGATACCGCGGGGCATGCAGTCGCCGGGTCCGGCGCACCTGGATAAAGGACGCCACCGCCAAGATCAGAAAGATCCACACCAGGGTCCGGAATACATATTTAAAAAAAGATGTAGGCATACCATCTGCTTTCAAGGTCCGCCGAATGGCTCGATCCCCTCCTGCCTGCGGCAACCCGGTGGCAAACCGAGGTTGAACGCACGCAACAATCGTCGGCTGATCCGGCTCCATCCGAGTTCTAGCAGATTAAAACGGGACCGGTCACCCTCAATCGTACCCAGGATATATAAATCCCCCCGGCCGGGACTGCAGAACACCACGCAATCCGCCAGTACCTGCCCCTGCTCCACCGGCCAGGATCCCTCCAGCAGGGTGTGCCGGCCCTGCCGTATGGCAAACCGGCACACAGCCGCATTCGTCACCGCGCCCCGTATCCGGATCCAACGCAGGCCAGGCACGAATTTCCGGGGTGCTGTCAGGGTCACCCAGGTCAACGGTCTGCCGGACCAGTCATTCGTCTCCATGCGGGGAATCGACAAAAGACCCTGCCGGGACCGTTCTCCCAGATCAGCCGTTGTGAAACGGCATCGCAGTGCTTCCTGGTCCACATCCGGGGGCATGTCGAAGCTGAACTGATCGAGGGGCGTCGGTTCTGCTGAAAGAGGTGCCCAGGCATACACCCGCCCGACCGGAATCCGTTCCAACTCCCAACTGACTCGCCGCGCATCGGTAAACAGCGGATCGTGCTTCCCGTTGACTGCATGTGCCGCCACCGCCATCAACAACGTGGCCGCAAGGCTGACCCGCCAGGCAAGTAGAGACCGGGAAGCCATTCCGATCCATGCGGTCAACATCATCAGCACCCCCAGCCCGGAAGCAAGCCAGCGGCCTGCATCCGATCCGCCGGCATCAACAAACCGGGCATACGGATGAAACAACCCGTGCAGGCATGATACCACGCAGGAAAAATCAACCGTCGGTACCACCGGGTTCCGGCCGATCAGCGGCAACCACGCCAGGAAACCCACCGCCTGGGCAATCGAGATTCCAGCCAGGAAAAGGAACCAGGCACGTCCCCGACCGTCACACCGCGTCAACTGCCAGGCGGTTGCCGGAACCATGGCCGGCATAACCACCGCCAGGAACCGGCCGGCCAGCGTGGTCCCCCCCTGGTACCATGGATTCGTGCAGGTGCTCAGCAGGACGCTTCCGGTCATCAACAACGCCACGGTGGCCAGATCACGGACCCGTCCACCTTCGCGGAGCGACCGCACATTGGCCACCAGCATCCAGGCAGCCACCGGCAGCACCATCAGCACCCCGCGCCGGTCAACCCACACCGCCCAGGCACCGGCCGGATACGACATGAACAGGCTCCGGATCGGGTACCCGGTACCGCCGTCGAAAAGCCGGTACTGGTTCCACACGTAGAGTATCCATGCCACCGTCACCGCAACGGCCCCGAGAACCAGACGAATTCCATGTCGGCGATTGTGCGGAACGTCGCGCCAGGCACACCATCCGTAATAGAGGGCGCCGATCGCCGATAACGGCAAAAACCGCGTCTGGACCGGTGGAAGCAGAGCCGCACAAGCCACCGCCAACAGCATGGACAACCACGGCCGGGTCTTCTGGATCTCACCCGCCCACAACAACCCCATCACCAGCAGGGCGCCGGGAACCTCGGGCAATATCCGGGTGGCGTATACCAGCCAGACCACACTCCCGGCGATTCCGGCCGTGGCCACACCCGACGCCATGCGGCCCGCATCAGCCAGGCAACTGAGCCGGAACATCAGGACACATCCCAGGCTCCCGATCAGGCCCATGAACAAGGCCCGGCCCGGCAATCCCGCCGGCCAGATCAACGCGAGCGGAAGTCCCAGCCCGTAGGGATGCCAACTGTACCAGCGGCCGGACCGGCTGGTTTGCGCGATGTGGATCCGGCTGCGATGCGCCCCGATCTGCTGGTCGTTCCATTCCGTCGGGAAGGTAACATTATTGCGGAGATCCAAGTCCTGGTCCTCGTACAGGCTCCGGGCCTGTATGAGGTAATGGCCTTCATCCCCGCTGTGTTCACCGTATCGGATCCCGACATACAGGGCAACCCCCGCATACAACAACGTCAATCCAACCGCCGCCAACAGGCCGGTCCGGACCACCATCCGAGGACGGACAGCCCCAGCATCCAGGCTCCAGAACCGGACCATCACCCAGGCAACCGACATGACGGGAACAAAAAACACGAGGTTCGACAAAAGGGCAGGATGCAGGCCCGGGGCAACCAGCATGGCCATCGCCGGGACTACCATCCACATTAACGGGGTGATCACCCGTAATCCCCGGGTACGGGGTCCGGGAAAAGGTCGCGTCTGGCGGCACACGATCACACTGGTAAGCGCCAGGACCAGCAAACCCGCCAGCAGCCATCCGTGCATCGAGGAATTCAGGGGCAACGGCCAGAACCACAGGATGCGTCCATCCTCAAAATACCAACGGCACACCGGGTTGGCCAGGACCACGAACGACACGGCCACCGTGGCCAGGCAGAGAATCAATCCTGCCTTTATCCGACCTGAAAAGGATGTTGCATCCATATTCAAAACCGAATCTGGAATCATGCCGTATGCGCGTGGCCGTTATCAGATTTCACGAGCCAGCAGATCGGCAATCAACCGGTTCCCCTCAGCATTGGGATGCAGGCCATCACCCAGCAATTCACTTTCGCGGTTGATGAAGATGTCCTCAAGGTCCGCCAGTGGAACATCCTCCTCCGCCGCCATCTGCCGGATCTGGGCGTTCAGGACCAGCGTGGCATCATAAAAATTCCAGGCATGCCGCGTCATGGGCGGCAGGGTACACAACACCGGTTTGGTCCGGTTGGCCAGGGCCGTGGTGGCCATGTACCGCAGCTCATTCACGATTCCCGGCACATCCCCGCCATGCATCAGGTCATTGGCGCCATACAACAGGATGATATGCGCCGGCTTGTACAGGGCGAGGGCATGCCCGATCCGGGCGGATCCCTGGTAGGAATGTTCGCCGCCCCAACCCAGATTCACGACGGTTTTCCCGGTCTTCTGCGCCAGCAAAGCCGGAAAGGGTGTGCCGGAGTATTCCTCAACCCCTTCCACAATGCTGTCGCCAAGGGCGACGCAGACATTCCGGTCATTATCGCCATAATCAAACGAGTCCCCCCCGCCATCATCCTCGCAACCGGCCCCCGCCATGATGACCGCCAACAGCCCCGCCATCCATGTGCGACCTGAACCATGCTGCTTAAACATGTCTAGCCCTCCGACTGTAAAAATGCTGGAAAAGTTTACGGCAAAACACGGGTCTTGCCAATCACCATCCGCCGCTCGCGACATTCCCGCTTGTCGGCGTCCTGCCCGGTGATCGCCCATCGTTTGCGCGTCCGCATACTGTAAACCCCCAGCCGGACATCATACTCCCCGGGAGACAGACCCTCCACACCCGCCAATTCAAGCGGACGGCCAATCCCGGCCGATTCAAAGGCCCACATCAACGGAAACTGGAGGGCCGCAACCTGTTTGCCTCCCTGCAATAAATGAATAAACACAACCTGTTCATTCAAGTCGGTGACCCTGTCCCTGCCCGGCACCAATTCACACGTCAGCCGCAGGCGCTGACCGGCCGTCATGTCATCTGGAAACTTCACGGCAACCGGGCGCACACCGTTCTCAAATTGTACCTGCCGGTCCCAGGCAGGAACCGGCTCCACTTCCCCGTCCGGCACCCGTTTCAACCAAACCGGTTTACCGCCCGTTTCCCGCCACCGGTTCAGGTCATGGACCAGGCGCGCTGTGTCCGGACGGACCGACAGGCCGTGAATGCGCGCCCGGCCGGTCCGGCAGGTGGCCACGATCCGGCACCGGTAAGGTGCATACGGTTTGGTAAAACGCGCTCCGATCCGTACCTTCCCCGCACCGTCAAACGACAGCACGGGAATTGGTTCCCAGACACCTTTCGGATAGGCCTCTAACGCAAGGTCCACCGTGGTGCCGCGTTCGGCATTCAGCCAAGCCTCCACCATATACGAGCCCGCCGGCAACACCATGGCGTCATCCGGCCAGCAAACCCGGAAACGTTCCGTATCCACGGCATCCAGTTCCATCGCGTGGCCAGGATTTTCATCCACGAACCGGCATCGCTGAACTTCCATATCCAAGCGCTCTCCCGCATCCCGGGGCAGTACATCCGCTTCCGGCGGCGTGGCAATACCCCCGAACCAGTCAAAGATCATCTGCTGGCGCGCATCGGCCAGCACTTCAACCCACGCGTCCCCACCTTGGACCTTGACCGTCAAGGTGGCAAACGAAACCGGCGGATTCGTGGTCATCCCTGACGGCGCACGGAATGTCCGGGGAATTCCCGCCATCACCGTGACCTGCGACTGGGCCGGCAGGTTCGTCACACAACGGAATCCGCCGCACTCCAACTCGATCCATGCCGGGTACGACGCCGTGCGAAACCCGAAAGACAGGGATCCCGGCGGCCCGTGAAACGCCAGGTCCTTGCGACGCACGGTATCCGCATCCACCTTGAACAGGCGGTCATTGCGAGGGAACACCGGTCCATTCAGGAAGATCCATCCGTCGTCCCGCGGATAGGGTACCGTCGGCACAGGCGCCTGTTGAATCCGCCGCCAGTCCCCGACAAACTCCGATCGTAGTACGCGGTGCCGGTTGCGGAACACCGGCACATTGTTTCCCTCCAGGGTGAGGTTTCGCAGATCCTCCCGACCCGGAACCGCCGGTTCACGCCCGTTAAACAGGGTCGGAACCATGGTGGCATGCCATTGCACATTGTCCGGTCGTGTCCAGAACCAGTGTTCGACAAGCGCCGAGGGGGTCACTTCCAGCAGCAGGATCGCCCCGGCGACCAAGGCCGGGAATCTTCCCCGGCGGGCCAGTGCTGCACAACCGGAGACCGCTCCGATGACCAGCGGCAATTGCAGATAGGAGAAATGGAACGGCTGGACCTCGGGCTTGGTTGCCACCGAGATTCCAAGCGCCAGGAACGGAAACACCAGCACGGCAACACGCAACGTAGCCATCCGGCCGGCCGGTTCGTCCGAAGCCGTGGCCTGACGGATCCGCCACCAGTCAACCATTGCCACCAGCAGGCCGATGATCGCCAACAGGGTCACCCCCCACCCCAATCCACTGACCAGGCGGGGCATCTGGTTCGTAAATCCCCTCGCAACCTGTTGCAGCCAGGGCATCGCCAACACCGCCTCGGAGGCATCATAATCCCGGATGAACGCCAGGTTGGCCACCATGTTCCGCCAGGTGACCTTTGGATCGAGCAGGAAACCCGGGGTCAACAGTACAACACCCGCCAGAAATCCACCAACTGCTCCGGCAAGCGAGGTGATCATGGGGCGAACCCTGCGGGTACGAACCGCTTCCAGAACGCCATAGACGCCAATCGCCAATACGGCCAGCAACCCGTTGTATTTACAGGCGTAGGCCATCCCCGCCGCCAGGCCGGCGACCGGCAGAAGTCCCATCAGCGACCCGTGCACCGTCGCAACAAGGATCAACAGCATAACCGACACCAGCAGGTCCACACCCATGTCGCCGGTGGCACTGTGCGCCACCGCCACCGAAACCGGCGCCATCGCCATGAGCAACCCGGCCAGCCACATCCGCCAGGCTGCGCCATCCATCCGCCGAACGATCGCCATTCCCAGCCCGATCACCAAAATCCCGTAAAAAACACGGAGCCCGCGCACCCAGGCCGTAAGCGAAGGTTCCGGAATCGGCGTTTCCGCGGGATTGGTCAACCGCGCCCATCCGGCCCGCACAGCCAGCAGGGGCTTCAGGATGACGGCATCCACACAGTTCAAACCATAGGGATAACCGTCATAAAACAGGTTGCCGGCATAGAAGATCAAGTTGCCCCGCAGGTACTGTTCAACCGCCCGCACCTGCTTGGCTTCATCCGGATGCGATGGCATGCCCGCATCAATCCCGCGCCAAAGCCCACCCATCCGGAGTGCCCAACCCATAATCAGGATCCCCGAAACAATCGCCAACGGCAGCATGCGACGGCTTCTTGCCATGATGTACATGTGGATGTTTTCTCCATTTCCGGGGTTTCGTTTAACCGCCAATCAAAACTCCGGCATTGCGATTCTTTACATCACGTTTTTTCCACGTCAGGTACAACCCCTGACAGGTTCGCCAGTTTCCGATACAGTTTTGAACGGGTAATGCCCAGCCGTTTGGCCGCCTGGGCCACATTGCCGCCGGTGGCGTCAAGCGCCGCCCGGACCGCCGCCAATTCCATGGCCCGCACGGTCTGGTCCAGCCCCAACCCGGGCGACGGAATCAACGGTGCCGGAATCGTCGCTGACGCGGATACCGATGTGGCGTTCGCCGGAGTAATCCCCGCCACCACATGATCAGGCTTGATGATACCGCCACCGCTGAGTATCAACGCCCGTTCGAGTATGTTGCGCAGTTCCCTGACATTCCCGGGATAGTCGTATGCCATCAATCGCTCCATGACACCGGTATCCAGGACCGGCTCCGATGTCCCCATCTCGGCCGCATACTGCTGGAGGAAATGCCGGGTCAGGACGGGAATATCGTCACGCCGGTCCCGCAACGCCGGCATGATGATCCGGAATACGGCCAGCCGGTGAAACAAGTCCACCCGGAACTGGCCATTGGCCAGCTTGCTCTCCAAATCCGCATTGGTGGCCGCCAACACCCGTACACTCACATGGATCGCCGAGGATGCACCCACCGGCTGAACCATCCCGTCTTCCAAAACCCGCAACAGCTTGGTCTGTATCGCCGTGGACATGTCGCCGATCTCATCCAGGAACAACGTGCCGCCATCCGCCATCTCAAAGCTCCCCTTACGGTTGGTCGTAGCCCCGGTAAAGGATCCCCGGATATGCCCGAACAACTGGGATTCCGACAACTCCACCGGCACCGCCGCACAATTCACCACCACAAACGGCCGCTCACTTCGTGACCCGCCGGCATGAATGGCACGGGCAGCCAGTTCCTTGCCCGTCCCACTCTCCCCGGTGATCAGGACCGACGTATTGTCCGCCTTCTGCAACAGCCGGATGGCTTCCACCACGGATTGCATCTGCGGAGACCGCCCGATCAACGCGTCCAGTCCCCATCGCTGGGACTCCCGGCTCGACAGGAACGACAACTGGTTGGCCAGCCGGTCCCGGTCCCGCAGGGCTTCCTGAAACCGGGCCGTCCGCTTTACACTCTCCACCAGTTCAACCCGCTCAACCGGTTTCTCAAACAAATCAAAAGCCCCCAGCCGCAACGCCTGGATCGCCATATCCTTGTCCGCATGCCCCGTGACCACGATCACTTCAATCGCCGGATCAAACCGCTTAACAGCCTGCAAAACCTCCGTACCATCCGAACCAGGCATCCGTACGTCCGTAATCAGAATGTCCGGCGCCGAATCAGTCAACTGACGAAGAAATGATGCCGAATCAGTAAAAAATCGGACATTAGCCCCGATTTCTTCCAAGTAGGCAGCCATCAACTTTGCCACTTCAGGCTGATCATCCAATACCGCTATCTTAAGCCGCTTTGTTTTCGCTTCCATAACACACCTCCAACCAAGTGTTCAGAATCGGACACAACATGCAGTTTATCGGACACTCAATCAATATAAAAGAAAAGAACCGGACACGTAGTATAGTCATAAGTATATGTTGATAATCATATTATGTAGTTGTGCGAAATTGGAACAGAACTTGCATATATAGAATGTGCAATGAAACCAACGTGGACAAAGCTGATGATGGCGGTACTGATCGTTGGCGGAATTTCCGTTTCTGCGTTTGGTTCGGAATCGAACAGCAAAGCCACGGAAAAGCCGGGGTGGTTCCGGCGTGTGTTTCAACGGCTGAGTTGGGAAGAAGTCCACACGGTGGTCAGTGATCCTAAAAGCGCTTCTGCGGTTGTCCGTCAAAACATCCTTTATCAGGAAGATCTGGGCGACACCTGGAGTTCCGGCGCGGAAACATGGTCACGTGAATCCGGAGATTGCGAAGACCTGGCGGCTGCGGTTGTTGAACTGGTCCGGCATCTCGGTGGTGAAGCTGAAATCGTGATCTTCCATCCCGTCGACAGTGCAGCCGGACACGCCGTCGCCACCGGAACCTGGAACGGCAAGCAATGGATCTCCAGCAACGGATTCTACTACCAGGTCCAATCGATGAAGCATGCCGCCGAACTGGTTGCCCGCGAAATGGGATGGCGCAACCGCTCCATCGCCATGGTTCGCGGTGAAACGGACGGCATCTCAGCCGCCAGCAACACCCGTACCTTCCGCCCCCCCATCGTGGTCCGTTAATTTCGCGTCAATCTCCCATCCCATCCTGTCTATCCGGTCAAACTCCCATCCCAAGCGAGTGTTCAGTATTCCGTGGGGCCGCTGGCGCAAAGCCGCCAGATGGAGCGGTGCAAGAGACGAGGTGTCAGGTTTCGGGTGTCAGGTCGGAATGTGTTGACGGAAGCGCGTTATCTCGCCTGAAACCTGAAACCCGACACCTGGGGTCTCAGATCCGTGTTCATCCCTTCTTCAACTGAAAACTGACCTCTGAACACTTTCCCTTTACGGCCGGCGTGGCAGCAGGCCCTCCACGCGCTCCGCACAGCGCTACATTCTTTTCCATATTCCATCGCGGTGCCGGCGTACTCGCCCGGACAGCGAGGTAAACACGGGCATGCCACGCCGAAGCGTCCGCGCAAAGGCGGGCTTCCATTTCGAAAAGGGCAACGGCTTCGCGTCAGATGGCTCCAGCCGCAAGGCGGAGCCGTCGGCGCCATACTCCTGGTATGCGCCGACGGCGACAACGCCGCGGATGGGGCCATATCACGCGAATCCGTTGCCCCGAAATGGAAGCCCGTTGGTTCAGCACGCGGCCGGCCAACCACCAACCAGACCGGTCCCTGCATGAAACATTGCACTTGCCCTGGCCGGCAAGGTTCATTCTACTGATATCCATTGATCCTCCAAGCAAGGAGCCAACCTCATGCCAACCAAACGCTTGTCAACCAGATCGGACCCCGCAACCGCGGATCGACGCTTTATGGCAGCCGCAATCCGTCTGGCGGAACGGGGTGTCCGGAACCGTGATGGCGGGCCTTTCGGGGCCGTCGTAGTCCTCAACAACCGCATCGTCGGCCGGGGTTGGAACCAGGTGCCACGATCCAACGATCCGACTGCACACGCCGAAATCATGGCCATCCGCGATGCCTGCCGCAAACTTGGCCGCTTCCAGCTCGACACGGCCACCCTCTACAGCACCTGCGAACCCTGCCCGATGTGTCTCGGGGCCCTCTACTGGGCACACATCCATCGTCTGGTCTATGCCGCTACACGCCGGGATGCCGCCCGCATCGGCTTCGACGACGAATGGATGTACCGGGAATTTGAACTTTCGCCCGGCCGGCGCCGCATGAAATCCGGTCGCATCCTGCGCCGGGAAGCCCTGGGAACATTCTCCCGCTGGTTCACCGATACGAATCGCATGGCGTATTGAGGCTCCCCGGCAATCCCGGGTACAGACAACCGGCGAAAGAGGGCAGACCCCTGTACGAAAACATCCCCGGTAACGCATCAGGACTGGTAACACGTCACCCGTGGCAACACCCGTCTACAAAGGAGGACCGGGGCGCCGGTTACCAAACGGTTACAAAACATGACCGATTGACCTTTATTTGAGTGTCAAAAGTCCGGTATAAATACGGCGATGAAAGTGAACCACCAACCCGTCACGCTTCCTAAGATTGCCGGCGATCTGGTCCGACTGGTGGAAACCAGCCGGCGTAGGCGCAAGCACGTCGTCCTGTTCCGTGCTTTGGGCATTGAAATCGCCCTCCCGCTGGCCTACCTGTGGGCCATCCTGGCCCTGGACAATACCCTGCACTTTACCCCCACGATCCGCCTGCTGGCCTTGTCCGGATTCTTCGGCTTGATCGCCCTGCTGGCCTGGCACTCCACACGGGTCTGGCGCACCGCCCTCTATTCCCCCGACCAGGCCGCCCTGGACATCGAACGCCGCATGCCCGGCGGGCTCGACAACCGCCTGATCAACGCCATCCAGTTGGCCCGCCACCCCGACAGCGCCCTGGTGGATACCGTCATCCGCGAGAACGTCCTGACAATCAGCCGGCAACCCGTCAATGCATCCCCCACCATACGCCCGGCCATCGTACCAGTCAGCGCGGCCCTGGTGCTGATGCTGGTCGGCGCCTGGTTCGGAATCTTCCGCACGGATCATTTCTCCAATTCAGCGGCCCGCATCCTCTTCCCGCTGGCCCGGATCGAACCGCTCTACCGCACGGTGCTCGACATCACGCCCGGCGACATCGAAGCCGTGCCCGACCAGGACGTGGTGGTGACCATCCGCATCCAGGGCGAGATCCCCGACACCGTCCGCCTGATCGTCGAACGCGACGGGGACCCCTCCTCGCTCCGCCTGTCCGTCAACCGCACCACGCACGAGGCCCGCCACACGTTCCAGTCCATACGTCAGCCCCTGCGCTATGCCGTACGCGGCGGGGATTTCGAAAGCCGCTTCTTCCATATCCAGGTGCCGGTCCCCTTTTCCCTGCGCCGCACCGTCGCCACGTTCCAGTATCCCGCCCACACCCGCCTGGCGGACCGGCTGCAGGAAATCACCGGCGGCGACCTGGATGCACCCGAAGGAACCCGCGCCGGCATCCGCTTCCAATTCAACCAGCCGGTCAAATCCGGAACCCTGCTCCGCTTCCCCTCACCCGACACCCCCTCCGATCAGCCGGCCGAAACCATCCCACTCGAATCAACCACCCGCTCCGAGTGCGCCGCCACCCTGACATTCGATCAGCCCGGCGTCTACCGGCTTTCGATGACCCTGGCAGACGGCACACCGGCCACGCTGGGACCCTTCAGCCTGCGCGCCATTGCCGACGCCCCTCCCGTCCTCCAGCTCAACGGCGTCACCGAAGGCGATGAACTGCTGACCGACACCATCCTGCCACTCACCATCCAGGCCGAGGACGACTACGGCATCGACGCCGTCGAACTGGCCTACCGGAAACGCCCGGACGGAACCAATAGCGTCCCCGCCTGGTTCCCCCTCCAATCCTGGACCCCGGCCACCCACTCCGCCCGCTTCGGCACCAATGTCCCCCTGGTGGTCGCCTCCCTTGACGCCATTGAAGGAGAAAGCGTCGAACTGGTGGTGCGCGGCCGCGACAACCATCCCGGCCATGCCGGGCAATGGATCGTCGGAACCCGGGTCCCCTGCATCGTCAGCGGGCCGGGGGCACGCCTCCAACTGGAATATGAACGCATCCTCCGGGTGGAAAAAGGACTCCGTGAACTGATCAGCTCCCTCGACCATTCAACCGCGTTTGCGGTCGAATGGATCCGCAAGTTCGATCCGGCCTCGGGGCTCCGCTGGGATGACAAGCGTACCCTCGACACCCTGACCGCCGCCATCACCAACCAGGCCCGTATCCAGGCGGAGTTCCGTGCCACCGCCGCCACCCTCGCCAACGACATCCCCGAGGATGCCGGCGACCTGCGCCTGTCGGTCGGCCTGCTGGCCGACACCGAACTGCTCCGCGCCGTGCGCATCCTCGAATCGGTCCCCCGCCGCGACACCCCCGCCGACAAACGGACCGCCCTCGCCGAATCCCGCCTGACCACCGAACGGTGCGCCCGGTCCCTAGACGAGGTGCTGGGTCGCTTCACCACCTACCGGCAGGACTGGGAACTCACCCGCATGATCCCCTTCGTCCGGATGCTGGCGGACCGCCAGCTGGGCATGGCCGAAGCCTCGGCCACCTATGCCGGTCTCGCGGTGAACATCATCGGCGAAACCCAGCGCACCGGCTCCGGTCGCCGCCAGCAACGCCTGCACGAGCTGGCTGGCCTCGCACAATCCGCCTTCACCGGCATGGCCACCCGCGACACCCAGGTGGGGCCCCTTCTCACCGCCGCATTCAAGGAAACCGCCGACTCCCTCGGATCCGAACCCCTGCGCACCCCCATGCAGCAGGCCACCGCCTCCCTGGCACAGGGACACTGGCAGGAAGCCGAAGGGTTCCAGCGGCGGGCCGCCGAACAACTCGACGCCCTGCATCGCAAACTTCGCCAGACCCAGGCCGCCGCGGCCCGCGCCGCCATCGATGAACTGGGCGCACTGGCCGAATCCCAGGCCGATACCCAGCAGGACATCGATCAGCTCAAGGCCGGTTCCGGCGAAAACCCCCTCCAGGTCGACGAAGCCATGCTGAACCTCGAAGACATCATCCACGCGCGCAAGGCCGCCGAGGATGCCGCCGACAAGCATGCCGGCCGCGGCAAGGACGCCTCCTTCGATTACCTGTTCGAGGACAGCATGCGCGGCATGCTCGGCCGCCCCATGGGCAGCAAGGAACAGGAATTCAAGAACCTGAAACTCGCCGAGAAACCCTCCGGCCAGATGAGCATGCCGAATTCCTCCGACCGCGCCCCCAATTCGGTCAAGGCGGTCATCCAGGAAAAATTCGAGGATCTGGTCGGCGACCTGTTGGAGGAGGCCGACGACCTGCGTGAGGATTTCGAAACCTACAACCTCAACACCGCCTGGAAGATCAACGAGACCGGCAATGTCGGCAAACAGGGCGGTGACCTTAACTCCACCGCGGCCGCCGCCGCCACCGGCAACATGAAACCACCCACCCAGAACTTCGGCGGCGCCTCCCGCGCCGGCCGCCAGGGCGCCCGGGCCCACGGGCTGTCGGTCGGTGACGAATCGGTCAACCGGCGCGGACGCGATGAGGCCCAGGAAGGCCAGATGGAAGTGGCCGACCAGCAGGGTGAAATGAAGGAAACCCTTTCCGATGATCCCGCCACCGACACCTCCACCGGCGTTGGCGGCAAGCGCATCGCGGACCCCAACTCCACCTTCAGCACCAAGAATGCCGGGGAATGGAAGGACGACATGGCCGACAAGCTCTTGCCGCCGCAGGCCAAGAACCAGATCGTCGAACGCAAGGGTCCGCCGATTTCCGCGGAAGCCGCCGAACGCCTGCGCGATCTCGATAACCGCCAGGAACAGGTGATCGACCGGATCAAGACACTGAAGAAGGAACTCGACCGCCTGTACCTGCCCACGGATCATCTCGACGACATCATGGAACGGCTCACCGCCAACCTGAACCGGCTCAAGGAGAAACCCGACCCCGACGCCATCCGCCGCCAGGTGGAAACCCTCGACTCGCTCCGCGGTTCGGTGATGGTGTTCAACCGCGCCTCCGGCGAGTTCGAGCAGAGCCTGCCCCGCGAACAGTCGGTCCGCGGCCGCCTGCTCGACGAACCGGCGCCGCCCGTGCTTCCCGCCTACGAGGAGGCCGTGAACCTCTACTATGAAAGGCTCTCCGGCCTATGAGGTGTCTGCTGCTGATCCTTCTCCTGCTCACCACGACCGCCGTCCCGCGTGCGAAGGCACAGGACCTGTTCGTCAACCGGGTGATCGACGTATCCGCGCCACAGGCGGTCTGCGCCGCCGTCGGCGATGCGGCCGGCCTGCTGGTCATCGGGGAACGCGCCTCGACCAACGGGCATTTATCCCTCGTCAAGCTGGCGGCCAACGGCATGCCCGAAGCCACCCCACCCGTCCCCCTCCGCCTGGAACTCCCCGAACCGTTCCGGGCCCTTGATGTTTACCCCCGATGGGTCCGGTTCCATCCCACGCTTCCCCTCCTGTATGTCTGGCAGGAAGTGGCCGGTCCCAACCCCGATTCCCCGGAGGGCAAGGCCATCACCGAATCCTTCCACCACCTGGCGTTATACGCGGTCACCAACCGGTCACTGGCCTTCATCATGGCCTGGGGGCATGGCCCGGTGTTCACTTACGGGGGGGAACTTCCCCTCGGCGAACTGCTCGACCACACCGCGCGCCGCCTGTTCCTGCCCGACCTGCACGATCCGGCTAAAAATCAGACGGCGCTCGGATATTTCGACCTCGACGCCGACGGCCGCCCCGTTCCCGTTTCCGTCCCGATCCCCGGCACGCTGGATGGTTACGGATTGAACGAGTTCAAGCAGGAACTCCTCCCGACCTGGGTGAACACCCACCAGATTCTCAACCCCAATGCCCGCCCCGGATTCCTGGCCCCAACGCCCGGCACCGTGATCTTCAGTTGCGGGGGCACCGAAATCGGCCTGTGGGATACCGTCAACCGCCGCGGCCCCTTTGGAACACTTTCCACCCCCGTCAACCACTGGTGGATCAGCGGCGTTCCCGGCAAGCCTCACTTATACGCCGCCGGCAGCCGCTCCCTGCTCCAAATGGCCCAGACCGACGGTTACTTCACCCTGCTTCCGCAAATCATTGAAGTCGACAACCCCCATAACAACTTCAACCTGCCACCCGTCGTCATGACCGGTCGGCCCACCGCCTTGTTCGCCGGCATGACCCGTCAGCTGGCGGCCATCCCCCTCCAGGCCGACGGCACCTTCGCCGGCCCGGTTCAACTGCGTCAATACAAGGACACCCCGCCCCGGGCGGTTGCCGCCTCAACCCGGTTCAACCGCGTTTACGTGATCACGGGAACCAAGCAATGAGCCCGTCTAACAAACGAAAATCTCTCCACCTCCCATTTCCCGTCTTATGGAGACGGGGCGACCCCGCCCCGTTCCCCTCCCCCCCTCCCCGCACGCTTTCCATTGCCGCAACGCTCCTCCTCTTCTTAGCCGCCGGCACCTCTCTGGCCGGCACCATCATCATCGACTCCACCGGCATTGACCGGGTGGCAGGCATCGTGGAGTGGGCACCCCGCCAAAGCTGGTCGCTGAATGAACAGCCCGAGGGTCGGGCGCACAATACGTCCGTTGGCCTGGTCCAGGGCCGCGGTCTGCTGGTCCGTTTCGCGCTGGATGCCATTCCCAAGGGGAACCGGATCATCCATGCGGAACTGGTTGTGAACGTGCCGACCACCCAGGGCAACGAACCCCGCTTCTACCTGTGGCGTATCCTGGCGGAATGGGGAATCGGGGTGTGCCACCAGTTCCGCATGACCCACCCGAAACCCCTTGCCTGGACCCGGCCCGGCGCCCGTGCTTTCTCAACCGACCGTGCCACCCGGCCTACGGATATCGTCCGCATCCGCACCCCCGGCGACGTCACCATCAACGTCACCGAGGATGTGGACCTGTGGTACACGGGAACCGTGCCCAATCACGGCTGGCTGTTCACCGTTGAAGATCCCGCGATCAGCCTGGCCTTCCATACCCCGCTCACCAAGGAACCCGGCCGATGGCTCCTGCGGGTAACCTATGAACCGGAGGTCGCCCCGTGAAACACGGACTCCCGGTTCTCGTCACCATACTCATGACTGTCGCCCGTGGCCCGGCCCAGGAACCCGCAGCGCGGGTCTGGTCGGGATCCAACCCGCCCGTCGAAGGCAGCTATCGGTTCCTGATCGAGGACCATATCACCATCCAAGCCGCCGACGGCAAGGAGGTCCGCCTCCCCTTCAATACCCTGAGTGCGGACGATCAGGCCCTCGCACTCCAGCTGGAGACCCGGCAGGGACCCGTCTCGCCGCCCGGCTGGCTGGCCGGATACAAGGTCCGCTTCCCGATTCAGATCGTGGATCCGCCGTCGATGACCAGCCAGACCGTCATCGCGCGCATCCCGACCGGCGGCTGGCTTAAACCGGATGCCAGTGATTTTGTGATTCTTACCCGCAACGGTCGGCGCATCCCCGCCGCCATCCTGTCACATGACCCGCTGGGCGACACCCTCTGCCAGTTCCGTCGCAACGGGGTGGAGCGCTGGTACTGGGTGTATGCGGCCAATCCCGCAGCCCCGGACCGGGACCGCGCCCTCGAAAACCGGATAGCCTCCTCCCGCAAGGCATCGGAACAGGCCCTGCTCGCCAAGATGGCCGCCCAGAAGCGATCCGCCGACCGGGCTGCCGAACTCCGCGACACAGCCGCCGAAGTCGAGAAGGAACGCACGCTGATCCAGCAATCCGCCGCTGAACTGACCCAGTGGCAGAAACTCCTGCCCGAACGCGAGACGGCTGCACAAGCCGCAGCGGAGAAAGTCCCGCCCGCCCAAGCCATCGCCCAGCAGGCAGCTGCCGCCCATGCACCGTTCGAAAAGGAAGCCGATGCCAAAACCGCGGCCGCCCGCATCGTGGAACGGGAAGCCGCCGACCTGCGTGCCAAAGCCAACCAGCTGAAGACGGATCGCGACAACACGGCGCGCAACCTGGAGAACGCCCGTGAACAGGTCAAAACTGGAACCGCGGCGCTGGCCGCTGCCCGGACCGCCGCGGAACAGGCGCGCCGGCAGGCCAATACGGACCGCCGCAACGCCGAGGCCGCCACCGCCACGGCCGCCGCCCACCTCGCGGAATCCGAACGTGCCATCCGTGATTCAGCCAACACCCCAGCCACCGATCCCACCCACGAACGGAAAGTACGCGCCGCCGAAAAACTCAAGGCCGACGCCGAACAATCCGGCCGCAACCGGGATGCCGCCCGCCAGAAGGCCGATCAATCCGAACCGGCGGCACGCCAGGCCGAACAGGCCCACGAACAGGCCAAAGCCGCTCTCGACACAGCCAACCGGTCGGTGACCGACCTGACCCGCCAACTCGAAACCCTGCGCAAGGATGCCGATGCCGCCGAGGCCGCCGCCGTCCCGCGCGAAACAGCCGCCAAGGTTGCCGGTGAAGCCGCCAATGCCGCCCGGCTCGCCGCCGCCCCGACCGCCACGGCCAAGGCCACCGCCGACCAGACCCTGGCACAATTGTCCGGCGCATCCCAGGCCGCGAATGCCGCGGTCACACAGGCCAAAACCCGGATCAACGAAGTCACCAAAATCAAGACGGATGCCGAGGCCCGACTGGCCGCCCTCATGCCGCGTTATGATCCGCTCAAACGCGCCGCCGACGAGGCCGCGGCCGCCGTCGCCAGCACCGTGACCAACGCCGTCGCCATGGAAAAAGCCTATTTCGACCTCGCTTACGAGGCCGAACCCCGCCTGTTCAAGGAAGGCATGACCGTCGAGTTCCGCGATTGGGCCGGCGATCGTCTCGCATCCTGGCCGGCCGTGGTCGAAGGCCTGCAAAAATCGGACAACGTCATCGGTGCCGCGGTCGTGGGCGAAATCCTCCAGAACGTCAACCCCTTCCGCCGGCATGACCCGCGCAATTTCGCCGCCTCCTACCGCGGATATTTCCGGATCACCCAGCCGGGTATCTACAGTTTCTTTGCCAACGGCGACGACGCGGCGTTCCTGTTCATCAATGGCTACCGGGTCTACTCCCGCACCGGTTCCAATCCGCCCATCCGCGGCCGTACCCCCCTGTACGCGGTCGGCGCCGACATCGAACTGGAAGCGGGCATCCATCCGTTCGAAGTCCACCACATTGTCGGCAACACACCGGCCGCCATCGGGTTGTGCACGCTCTCCTGGATCGTACCCGGCGGCAACCAGTGGCAGTTCGTCCCGCGCGAAGCGTTCACCACGGCGCTCACCGCCATTCCCGCCGGTGTCGAATCCTTCGACGGCAAACCCGTGGCCCTGTTCGATGCCGGCATGGACGACACCCTCACCTCCGACGGCATCACATTGTATGTGGCCCGCTTTGCCGCACAGGGAAACATCCCCAACCCGGGCATCCTGCGCTGGGACTTCGGCGACGGCACCACCCGGTCCGGCAACCCGTCCCCGCATCATGTGTATTTTGATGCCGGTGTGATCACGGCCAGCCTGGCGTCCCACCCGTCCCTGCCGCCGTTCAAGCGCCGGTGCCAGACCTGGGTCCCGCCCCTTCCGGCCAATCCCCTCACCCCGGACCGCATCATCCAGTCGCTGGCCGGTTTGAACCTGGCCCGTCTGCCGCCGGCCCACCTGTGCGACCTGTACCATTTCCTGACCGTATGCGACCGGCCCGCCCGCTGGGCAATCCTGGAGCCGCTCACCCGGCAACTGCTTGCCAACCGGAACCTCGACGTCGCATTCCGGGCGCGCCTGAACAATACCCGCATGGAAGCCCTCGCCCGCCTGGGCAAGACATCCGATGCCCTCGCCCTGCATGAACCCGCCCTGCGGGAGGCCGGTCGATCCCGCACCCTCCGCATGCTCGTCCAGCTGGGCGCCGCCAATGTCCAGCGCGATCCCATACGGGACTACCGGACGTCCGACGGCCTGTATGCTTCCATCCTCGATGAAAACCTGCGGGTCCGGCATCCGCTGGTCCGCCAGGCCGCCGTGGCCTGGGGCGATATGCTACTCGACGCGGGCGAAACCGCACGGGCCGGGGCCGCCTACCGGGCCGCCATGGCGTTGGGCCAGGTGGGCGCCACCGGCGAGACCCCCTCCGACGCCGTTGAACGCGGGGCGCTCCTGCGCATCGCCGAACAGCAGCTGCGGGCCGGCAACACCCGCCAGACCCGCCGCCTGCTCGAACGCATTGAGAATGAGTTCCCCG
>MHBQ01000127.1:0-2484 GCA_001803315.1 Lentisphaerae bacterium RIFOXYC12_FULL_60_16 | reverse complement strand
CTCGAGGGCATGTACCGCTTCCTGCGCGGCGATGCTGAACGGGCCGCCGGCCGCTACGAGATCGCGGCCCGCCATTACGAGGTGCTGCTGCAACTGGCACAGTGGGCGGGTTACCACCCCGCCGCCATGGCCGGCATCGCCGACTGCTACTACCGGATGAACGACCACGACCGCGCTGGACAGTGGCTCCGCCAGGTGGAGGCACGCCACCCCGAGTTCTACCAGCAGCGAAACCTCGCCGAACTGGCCGGACGGGTCGCCGCCCGGCAGGCGCTGACCAACGCACCACCGCCCTTCCAGGTATCGGTCAACGGGTTCACCGATCCCGCCTTGGCCATCCCGCCGGTTCCCCATGCCCGCGTCATACCGGCCCTGGGATTCGGTGATCCGGGAGCGGCATTCATGGACTCCCGGACCGGCACCCCGTTCTTCACCGTCCCGCTGGCCGTCCAGTCCAACCTGCCGCCCCAGGGCACCTTGTTCGTCGAGATCTGGTACCGCGACACGGGCGCCATCCCCGGCGGCGACAACAGCCGGCACGTGCGTGCGGATGTCGGCGCCTTGGATGGACCCGGTGTGACACCCGCCGGTTGCCTCCAGGAACGCACCTATGGCCAGTGGCTCAAGGCCGCCATGCCGATCGCGATGCCACCAGCCCTGCACGGACGCGCATCGGTGGCCGTATACAATACCGGCGGGTTCCTGGAAGTGGATGCCGCACGCATCGAACATGCCGACGACGAACAGCTCGACGCCCTGTCACGATACCTGGAAGGAGCCGACCCGCAATGAGGCACACCGGCTTCCTTATCCCGGTCCCGCTGGCAGGCTGCCTCCTGCTGGTTGCCGCACACGCGGCGGAGATCCATTCCAACGGGGCGGGCGGCGGCAATTGGAGCGACCCGGCCACCTGGGTCGGCAGCCGCATTCCAAACCCTTCCGATCCCGTGGTCATCGCCATGCGGGACAAGGTAACCTTCGATCTGCCGGGCCTTGACACCCCCTCCTGCGCCACCCTGCAAATCGATCCCGAGGGCGTACTCACCTACCGCCGCCTGCCCGGCCGGTTGAGCCTGATCGTCACCGGATCCATCCGCTCCTACGGCACCATCAAGCTGGAAGCCACCACCCCCGATGCCGGCATCCTTGAACTGCGACTCGATCCGCCAACCGGCACGGTGGCCGAAATCATCCTGTACGAACAGGCCGGACTCCTGGCTTACGGGCGGGAAACCACCGGGTCCAATGTACCCAACATCCTGTTGACGGCTCCGGATCCTGCGGAAGGCAACCCCGCACAACAAAGCGTGGTCCGCGCCGAAGGCCGGGTCCAGATCGACATCCAGAACGCGTACAGCCGCGGCCTGGCCTGGATGATCAGCGGCGTGGACAACACCGGCAACGATCCGCTCCAGCGTTTGAATTTCATCAACACCCGCTTTGAAGGCTGGAGCCGGCTGGTCCTGCGCAAATGCGATACCACGACGATCCGGCGGAACACTTTCCGGAGCCTGCAGGACAAGCCCGGCTTCGACGCCATTTACCTCATCGCCTGCTCCCTTACCCAGCTCCGCGACAACACGATCATCGGCCCCTACCTGAACGGGATCCGCGCAGAATCCGATACCGACGGCGCAGCCGAAGGGAACGAGATTCTTGCCTGCACCCAGGGCATCAACTGGAGCGGTAAACAGGCCATGCTCAAGCGCAACCAGGTCCGGCAATGCGATACCGGCATCCTGATGGTCGACGCTTCCGGCGTGCTGGAAGCCTGCAAAGTCGAATCCTGCAGTACCGCCGGTTACCGCCTGGTCAACCTGTCGCTCCAGATGACCGATTGCGGACTCGGCGCCATGCCGACCAGCGCAGTGCCGGCCAAACTGGAAAACGCATCCGTCACCATGCTCAACTGCGGGATTGCCGACGACCAGGTCAACTGCTCCGGCAAACCCCGGCTGCCGGATTTTGTCGAAACCATGATGTACGTGGTGGTAAAATTGTCCGGAAAGATCCCCCCGGAAGCGGAAGTCCACATGCAAACGGCACCCGTTTCCGGCGGTGTACCTGCCGGCAAGGCCGATCTCAACGTCCGCAATTCCCCGGTCCGGACCAATGCCGACGGGTGGACCCCCCTCCCCGCCTCCATGCGTGCCCTTACCGTCCGATCCTGGCGCATCGGCAGCGACGGCAAGGTGGCACGACCGCCGTTTTATGACCTGATGGTCCGGGAAGTCACCACCGACCCTGCCAAACCAGGCCGTATCCTCAAGCAGGAACTCGCGGAACCCCGGGACCAGTGGTTCCGGCCGACTCCCAACACCCGTGAGGCCACCGTGGAGATCACCTTGCCATGATGCCGCTGTATATAACTCCAACTTCCTTTTTCCCAAAGGTAGATGCTATGGGGTCTTGACGATCAAGTATAATGGCTCTGTTTCATGTCGTAAGAAGCGACAAACAGAAAGGAGCTACGATACATGTCAC
>MHBQ01000126.1 GCA_001803315.1 Lentisphaerae bacterium RIFOXYC12_FULL_60_16 | reverse complement strand
CGGAAACCCAAGAACAGGAAAGATCGCCCCCAGGTGCGGTGTTTGCTTGGCATCACGGTCATCCTGGTGTAATCGTTACCCCGCACCACGCTGACAGGGAGAGCAACCATTGGATAACACGGCGGATTTTGAAAACCTGGTTCCCGACGTAATGCTCGACGCGGTCGAACAGGCCACCGGCCTGCGCATGACCGGCGTCGCCAACCCCCTGCCGAGCTATATCAACCGCGTCTACGAAGTCCATGCCACGGATGAAACCCGGCTGATTGTCAAATTCTACCGGCCGGGCCGCTGGTCGCGCACCGCGCTTCAGGATGAGCACGATTTTGTTTCCGATTGCGCGGCGGCCGAAATCCCCGTCGTCGCACCCCTGCCCTTCGGTAACGGGCAGACGATCCACCAGCATGACGGCATCTTCTTCGCCGTCTTCCCGAAACGCGCCGGACGCCAGCTGGAAATCAACAACGACGAGGACTGGCTCCGCGTCGGGCGGCTGCTGGGCCGCGTACACGTGGTGGGAAGCCAGCGCCAAGCCGTTGAACGAACCATCCTGCATCCCGACAACGCCACCCGTAAACAGGTCCGGCTCCTGCTGGACGGCGGATTCGTCACCGCGCCATGCCGGGCCGAATTCACCGACCTCACCGCCCGCCTGCTGGACAGGATCACGGATCTTTTCGACGACGTTGAACGCATCCGCATCCACGGCGATTGTCACTGCGGCAACCTGCTCGACCGGCCGGGCGAAGGCATCATGATGATCGATTTCGACGACATGATGGCCGGCCCGCCCGTACAGGACCTGTGGCTGCTCCTGCCGGACCACGCCAACCGGTCCCGCCGTGAACTCGACTTGCTGCTCCGCGGCTATGAACAGTTCCGGGAATTCGACGACACCACCCTTCGCCTGATCGAACCGCTGCGTGCCATGCGGATCATCTATTTTCTGGCCTGGTGCAGTCAGCAGGTGGACGATTTCAAGTTCCGGTCCCTCTACCCCGAGTGGGGCTCCAACGCCTTCTGGCAGCGGGAACTCGCGGACCTGGCCGGACAACTCCAGGTGATCGACGAACACCTCGGTCACTAACCCGAACCACCTGAACGGTCTGGTGCGAAGCTCCTGGAGGGCGAACGTCCACGTGAGCCGTACACGACAGGCAATCCCTTCGACTTCGCTCAGAACAGACGCACCGCCCTCCAACGCGTTCCGGCCTTGACGCCCTACCCCGGTTCCTCCTAGCGTTCACCCATGAATACAGAAGTCATTGATGGCGCCACCCGGTTGGAAAACGAACTGGCTTCCACGCATCCCCGCCTCTATTTCACGGAGCAAACCTGGCCCGGCATCCGCCGGCGGATCCGTTCACGTGCCATGGCTCGCTGGACCCGCCCATTCCTGCAACAGGCGGATCACATCGTCCACAGCCTGCCGGCACGCGGTACGATCAGCATGACCGGTGACACGCGCCGGCGCGGTTGCGACATGGCCACCCTGGCGCTCGCTTTCCGGCTGACCGGCAAACGCCCGTACCGGACCGCCGCCCTGCGGTTGATGGAAGCCTCCAACACCCACCCCTCGTGGGTCAGCCTGATCTTCGGCCACTTCGCGCATGGGTTCGCCCTGGCGTACGACTGGATGTATGACACGCTCACCCCGGCCCAACGCCGGCATCTGGGCGGCATCCTCCGCACCCGGTGCCAGACGGAATTTGAACGCTATACATCACTCAAGGACAGCATGGCATTCGCCTACACCTGCAACCATCAACCGGTGATCCTGGCAGGCCTCACGGCCGGCGCCGGTGCACTCTTCGGCGAATACGAAGGCCCGGCGCTCTGGCTGCGATTGGTCCGGGAAAAGGTCGAACTGATCCGGACCGCCCTCGGCCCCGACGGCGTTTCGCCCGAGGGAATCGGTTACGGGCAATACTACACCGAGTTCCTGTTAAAGACCCTGGCCATGCTGGATCCCCTGCTCGGCACCGACTACCTGCCGACCATTCCCTGGTGCCGCGAATATCCCGCCGCCATGCTGCACCATGCTTTTCCCCGCCGCGCCTGGAAACCCACCGCCGTGTTCTTCCAGTTCGGCGATTCCCCCGGCCATCACTGGTATGGGCCCGACACCATGCTCAACCGGTGCGCCGCAAAGTTCCGCAACCCGCAGGCACAATGGCTCGCCACCGCCCTGCGGGATAAGGGCGTCACCTGTGATTCCGCCAATTTCCTCAACCTGTTCTGGCATGACCCGACCCTGCCGGCAAAATCTCCGGCATCGCTCCCTACGTTCCGGCACTTCGAGGACATGGGGCTTGTATTCATGCGGGCCGACTGGTCCGGCTCGGAATCCGTACTCGCACTCCGGTGCGGGCCGGCCGCCGGCCATCACGCCGGTACCCGGTTCCGCCATGCCGTCGCAGGCGGACACATGCACCCGTCCGCCGGCACGATCCAGCTCGCGACCGGCGACGGCCCGCTGATCGTCCACACCGGCTACACCCATAAATTAACCGCCCACGCCAGCACCTTGCTGGTTAATGGAAAGGGACAACTGGGGGAAGGAAGCGAGTGGTTCGAGGATATCGAGTTCCGCAAGGGACATCCGGCGCCTGCCATCACTCGGGCGGAATCCAGACGGAACTATGATTATGCCGTGGCCGACGCTACGGCAGCCTACCCGTCGGAAGCCGGCCTGCGCCGGTTCCATCGCCATGTCATCTTCATCAAGCCCGCCTGCTGGCTGATCGTGGATGATTTGGAAGCCGCCAAGCCTGCATCCTTCGAAATCCTGTTTCACCTGGCCGCGACACCCAGGCCGGACATCAACGGCGGGTTTATCCTGAAACGCGGTTCGTCTACCCTCCGGATCCTGCCGGTCGAACCGTCTGACCTGTGCCTGACCGTTGACCGGCGTCTGATCAAGTTGCACCATGGAGAGGCCATATCCGACTGCCTGTCCATCACCCCCACCCGTCCCCTCCGCCGGACCCGGCTGGTAACGGTTCTCCAGGTGGCGAACGGGAAGGCTACTCTGCCGGATGTGGCCGTCTCATTGGAACCCCCATCACAGGGCATCCGGGGAGTCATCCGCCTCGGCCGATCCACCATCCGCTTCAACACGGCGCCATAACGCACCAACTTATGTCCCTCTATGTCCTTCTTGTGACAGCTTGCGGCTTGCTATCAAGACGGCAAAATGCCTATATCAGGGCAACTTAAATCGAATGATAAGGATGAAGGAATCACGGATAAACCATGCCGAAAGTTGAACAGGTTAACGTGTTGCGCAACATGACGCCAGCCGACCGCTGGCGGGTAGCCATATCCCTCTATTGGCAGGCGCGGGAATGGAAGGAAGCTGCCTTGCGGTCATTGCATCCTGACTGGTCGGAAACACAAATCCGTCAATTTACCCGGGAGTTATTCCTGCATGGACACATCGCTTGATCTGTGGCTTTTGTTCGTGCGTCCTCTCAATCGGCTCTCCATCGAATACATGGTAACCGGTTCAGCAGCCAGCATGGCTTACGGCGAGCCGCGACTGACACTTGATGTGGATATCGTTCTTGAACTGTCCAAGGATGGTGCAAAGAAACTCGTTCAGGCTTTTCCTGAACCGGATTTTTACTGTCCTCCCCTGGAGGTTATTCGCGTCGAGTCCGATCGGGTGTCACGCGGCCATCTCAACATCATCCACATCAGCAGCGGATTTAAAGCCGATTTATACCCGATCGGGCGCGATGCCTTGCACACCTGGGGCATGGCCCGGCGCAAGCATATGGAGTTCTCAGGCGAAACCGTCTTGCTGGCTCCGCCGGAATACGTAATCATCCGGAAACTCGAATATTTTCGCGAAGGAGGCTCGGAAAAACACTTGCAGGACATTGCGGGAATCTTGCGGATTTCTGCAAATTTGGTGGATCATAAAATCGTTAAAGAATGGTGTCAGCGTCTCGGCGTGTCAGGTGAATGGAAACAAGCACTGAAACAAGCAGGTCTTGAATAACCAAGGAGAATCCATGAAACTCGGTGTCAGTTCGTACAGCTTCTGTCAACTTTACGGCAAAGGATTGATGAAATTCCTCGACATCCCCGCCAAGGCGAAGGAAATCGGGTTCGAGGTGGTTGAATTCTCCACACTCCAAGTACCGGAAGGCAAGAAGCCCCTGGATTTCGCACCGGCTGTCCGAGCCGCCGCCGACCAGGCCGGCATGCCGATCATGAACTACACCATCGGCGCCGATTTCCTCAACGGGTCCAACGGCGACTGGCAGGCGGAAGCCGAACGCCTCAAGTCCGAGGTCCAGGTGGCCAAAATCCTCGGGGCACCCGGCATGCGCCATGATGCCACCCGCGGATTCGCAGCCGGAACCACCGGCGCCCGGGGATTCGACGACGCCCTCCCCACCCTCGCCAAGGGATGCCGGCGCGTCACTGAATACGCCGCCGATCTCGGCATCCGTACGATGATCGAGAACCACGGGTACTTCTGCCAGGACAGCGAACGGGTCGAGAAATTGATCAACGCGGTCAACCATCCGAATTTCGGTGCCCTGGTCGATATGGGCAACTTCATGTGCGCGGACGATCCGCCCGAGAAGGCGGTCGGCCGGCTGGCTCCCTACGCATTCCACGTACACGCCAAGGATTTCCATTTCAAGCCCGGCATGGCGCCCGATCCCGGCAAGGGCTGGTTCCGTTCCCGTGGCGGCAACTACCTGCGCGGCTCAATCATCGGGCACGGCGATGTGCCGGTCACCCAATGCATCGGCATCATGAAACGCGCCGGTTTCGACGGCACCCTGTCGATCGAGTTTGAAGGCATGGAGGAGGTTCTCACCGGCATCTCCATCGGGCTCGAAAACCTGCGCCGGTTCGTTGCCGGGGCGTGAACCGGAACACCCTGGATCAATTCATTGTCATTCGGTTACAGGGATAACAGCGGAAATATTTCCGACATGCCGCATGATTCAAACGCTTGAAATCGGCCCGTTACCGATCCGGAAGGCATAGAGCTTCATATCGCGCATGACGAAACGGATCCGCACGGGATGTCCGGCCAGTTCCGCCAGCGTTCTGCGACCCTTCCAGGTGACCGGATGTCGGATGCCGTTACCAAAGACCGGGTCGGCATCCGCCAGGGTGTACCCGGGCACTGGATGGCCCTCGCCGTCAAGGATCTCCACCTTCAACCAGCCCGCGGCACTCCCGTCGGCATTCACCTCCAGCGTATGGCCGATAAATTCGAGCGGGGGCGTCGTGAATGCTCCCCCGCCGTACCCCGCATCGACGGAGACGAATCCATCCCGACGGATGGCGGCACGAAAGATGCCGCCGGTCGACTTCTCCCCGCCCGGGGCGGCATGACGCCGGCTGGTGCCGGCATAGTACAACCACCATTCGGAGCCCGCTTCCACCAGCCAGGGATTGGCGAACAGCATGCCGCTCGTACCGCTGCCGGCCCACCCGTGCCTCAGAAAAGGTTGCCTGCCGCTCGCCCGCTGCCAGCGGATACCATCCCGGCTGGTCAACAACTGCACGTCCATGGTGGCCGGCGCTTCCTTCTCGCCCCAGTGGTAGTACACGGACGGAAACATCAGGTACACATCCTGCGCGCCCGGATACGGCATCGCGCAACTGGTGTAGAAATCCAACGAGGGCAACACCCCCACCTGTGGTTCCGGCAGTGGAATGTTCAGGTCGGTCTCATCCGCCTGGAGGACAATCTCCGTCTCCGACCAGCGCTGAAAATCCGGGGATGTCATCCGCCCGATGCACCGGTAGCGCCCGCGGCCACCCGCCACGGCTTCATCCACATGCTGGGTCGAAGCCACCCGCGTATACCCGACGTAGGCGCCGATGCGATCATCATGAAAGAACATATTCTGCGTGTCGCACGCCTGGGCCGGCGGGTTGGGCTGGCCGGAATACAGCGACCAGCGGATGCCGTCCGGCGAATGCATAGCGTACAAGCCGGGCAACACCCCCGCCGCGCATTCCGCATCCGTCGGGCGGAACTTGGTCCACAGCTTGTACCGCTCGTCAGCCGGCGCTTGTTCATCGCGGTAGACGGTGGCGCCCTGCTGGCTCTGGCGTTCGTCCGGAGGCGCCACGATGTTATTGGCGCGGGATCCCCGGAACGGCACCAGCCCCAGTTCCGGCTTCTCCCAATGCACGCCATCAGGGGATTCGGCATAGCAGAGACGGATCGCGCCTTCCTGGGGCAATCCCGTCTTCATGGCCGCACCGTACCACATCCGGAAACGGCCGTCCGCCTCACGCATCACGGTGTTGTAGCCGGAAATGCCGGCCGCCTCCCAGGGCCGGTCGGCGATGAGCACCGGTTCCGGATACTGCACCGGCGCATTCATGCGCTGGCTGATGCCTTGGGCCGATTCGATGAACCGGTCATCGACGAGCAACTGCCATCGCGTGTCCAAATGCAGGTTGTTGGTCATGGAACCCCCGAGCGTACCCATTCAGCCATCGTTTAAGGCAAGTATACTAACCTTATTTGACGCAAATAAGAAGATTTTCGTGAAAGCGGGTACCATTCATATCTATCCCCTGGATCTTGGCGCAATATTGGGTGCGGTCTGACGGGAAACACCTGATTTTCGCTGTCAGGGAATTCCTCACGAACCGACAAGGATTAAGTTACAAAAGAACGCCAATATCCATGGGGCGGAACAAAGCAGCTCAAGGACATACCACATCCGTTCAAAAGGCTTGCAGATGACCAACCCGTAGATAGATAACCCAGCGGAAACAAATCCCATGCTAAAGGCGATTGGAAGCAAGACAACTACTGACATTACTGCACCGCTCATGAGAAGAATTATTCCCACAATAATCCAGTTCAATATCCGCCGAGCCAAATCAGGCATGGCGCTTAAACCTTCAGCGAAATAACCATTTCTTCGGGTGTTCATGGATTTGGACGGGAGTGATTCTTAACTTCCTTGCGTTTCCAAAACCACCTGAACAACGCTTCTTGGAAATACCCGAACGCCCAAATCAAGAGTCCAATCGACGCAGTTATGGCGGCTTGATTGTAGGAAAAATACAGAATGGATGGTTCGACATCACCCAATTCTGCTGATATTTGCCATATTGTGCTTATTCCATACCACGTCATGCCAATAGCAATCATCAGCGCAAACCATCCCGAAGCAATTACAAGTGCCGACAGTCCTTCAGATGTAGAACGGGATAGCATGTCTTTTCGTGTAAGCAGAATGAATTGGCGGATAAAGCTGACCGCCATGAAGATCAAAACTGCCAATAGAAACAAAAACCCTGAAGACACAAACCACTGCATGCACGTTGGACGGTGTATAAACATTTGAAACTCATTTGTCATGTGGCACCACCATATTCGTTTGAGACCTAGCCCATTGTTCCTTTCCTGAATCAATTTGCCGAAGATTGTTGAGACACGCCTGAACATTGGGTGAGGGACGATTTCTGCAATAGAAGGTGTGGAAACAGGGGATCGCGAAGAGGATAATAATCGCCAGAATCAATCCATAGACAATTACACGAACAACGATCCGGATTATCTTGGACCGATTCATTGTCATATGGACCCCCGGGAACAGATAAGATCTTTGCAGATTTATCCCAGGATTGCACCTGGTGTTTTGTTTAACCATGGTGGCGGGAAGGGCCGCGCTTCTCTCTGGTGACTGTCACGAATGGCACTAAGATAAGGCATGTTTTGGACATTAACTAGCCTCGATTTCTGTGAGAAGGAGCGACCATGAGGTGTCTGGGTTTATTGAGGAGG
>MHBQ01000125.1:18252-22493 GCA_001803315.1 Lentisphaerae bacterium RIFOXYC12_FULL_60_16 | reverse complement strand
TACGACACGTTTACTGCGCCCCCACCCCTTGGCAGACTGAACGCGCCTACCCGGCTCCGCCGGGGGCGCGTTCAGTTTGTCAATCGACGATGAAAAAAGGATCTGCATAAAAAAATAAAGAATCCCTTTACAACCGCAGGAACGCCCAGTATATTCCGCCCGAACAACAAACAAAAGGTAAGCAGAGAAGATAGTTGGAAGGGGTCATCAAGGGGTGCCATGAGTCGGATCGACAAGACTGCGATTCAGAAACAGTTCCAACGTCACGAAACCGATACCGGTTCTTCGGACGTCCAAGTTGCGGTGCTCTCCAAGCGGATTGATTCGCTGACGGAGCATCTCAAGTCACACGTGAAAGATCACAGCTCCCGATACGGGTTGATCAAAATGGTCAACGCCCGGCGTCGTCTGTTGGATTACATCAAACAGCACGAAGTCGACCGTTATCAGCAGTTGATCAAGGAACTCAACATCCGGCGATAGGCCCTTGCTGTCCGGCACGTGTTCAGATCACGCGCGAACACCCCGTGGTCGGTGTGTTCATCCGGTTTCCCCCTGGCTTCCCCTTCCGGAAGGAATTAATCATGAACGATACAACCTCCGTTTCCATCAACCTTAGCGGTACCCCCATCACGATCGAAACCGGCCTTTTGGCCAGACAGGCGGCGGGATCCGTCACCATCCGGTCAGGCGATACCGTGCTTTTCTCGGGCGTCACCTGCACCAAAAACCCGCGTGAAGGAATTGATTATTTCCCGCTCCAGGTGGAATACCGTGAGAAATTCTATGCCGCAGGCCGTTTCCCCGGCGGATTCTTCAAACGGGAAGCACGACCCAGCGAAAAGGAAATCCTGACCGCCCGCTTGACCGACCGCCCCATCCGCCCCCTCTTCCCCGAGGATTACCGGAACGATGTCCAGATCAACAACATGCTCTTGTCGGCCGATGGTGAAAACGATTCCGACATGTTGAGCATCATTGCCGCCAGCGCCGCACTGACCCTGTCGGATATTCCTTTCATGGGACCGATTGCAGGCGTACGGGTGGGCCGCGTCAACGGCGCGTTCATTCTCAACCCCACCAATACCCAGCGTGCCACCAGCGACCTCGACCTGGTCTACGCTTCCACGCGCGCTCTCCCCCTCATGATCGAAGGCAGTGCCGCCGAAATCAAGGAAGCCGATCTTGTTGCCGCCATGAAGTTTGCCCACGGCGAATGCGTCAAGATCATTGATGCCCAGCTTGAATTGCGCCGTAAGATGGGCTTGCCGGACAAAATCGTCAACGCATCCGCCGGCGACACCAGCCTCCTCGATGCGGCCCGGTCCGTTGCCGGAAAGAACCTGGCGGAAGCCCTCCGCATCAAGGGCAAGCTCGAACGGCAGGCCCGGGTGGAAACCCTCCGTACGGAACTGAAGGCGAAACTGCTGACCACCTTCCCCGAAATGACCGATGAGGCTTTTCGCGCGATGTTCGACGCCCTGGAGATCGAAACCGTCCGTCAGAATGTGCTGGAAAACGGCTGGCGGATCGACGGCCGGAAATTCGATGAACTCCGCCCCTTGTATGCACAGGTCAGCGTGCTTCCCCGTACGCATGGTTCCGCGATATTCGCACGCGGAGAAACCCAGGCACTCGGCATTGTGACCCTGGGAACCAAGTCGGACAAACAAAGCCTGGACGCGGTTACCGGCGGAATCGAAGAAAAACGGTTCATGATGCATTACAATTTCCCGCCGTACAGCGTCGGCGAAGTGGGGCGTCTGGGATCTACCGGCCGCCGCGAAATCGGGCACGGAGCGCTCGCGGAACGCTCACTGGCCGAGGTTATCCCTTCGGATTACCCGTATACCGTCCGCGTGGTCTCCGATATCATGGGATCCAACGGATCGTCCTCCATGGCCAGTATTTGCGTCGGCACGCTCGCGCTCATGGACGCCGGGGTGCCCATCCGCAAGCCCGTAGCCGGCATCTCCATCGGTCTTTTCACCTCCCCGTCAAAGGCCATCCTGGTCACCGACATCATCGGGTCCGAGGATCACTGCGGCGACATGGACTTCAAGGTGGCCGGCACCCGTGACGGCATCACCGGATTCCAGGTCGACCTCAAAATCATCGGTCTGAAATGGGATCTCGTGGAAGGCGCCTTTGAAATGGCGCGCAAAGCCCGCGGCCAAATCCTCGAGTTCATGGCCGGCACCCTGGCGGCGCCCCGTACGGAAATGTCGCCCTACTCCCCCCGCATCCAGAAAATCCAGATCCCCGTGGACAAGATCGGCGAACTGATCGGGCCGGGCGGCAAGAACATCCGGCGCATCACGGAAATGTCCGGCGCCCAGATCGACATCGAGGAGGATGGAACGGTTTCCGTTTTTGCATCCGACTGCGAATCCATGGAACTGGCCGTACGCGAAGTCAACATGATCACCGCCGAAGCCGAGGAAGGCAAGTTGTATGAAGGTACCGTTACCGGAATCAAGGAATTCGGCGCCTTCGTCGAGATCCTGCCCGGGAAGGACGGACTGGTTCATATCAGCGAAATGGCCGACCAACGCATCCGGAGCGTGGAAGATGTGTGCAAGATCGGCGACAAGATGTGGGTCAAGTGCATCGGCGTGGACGATCGCGGCCGCGTCAAGCTGAGCCGCAAGGCAGCCATGCAGGAAAAAGACGCCTGATACCGGCGACGGTCGTTGCCGGTAGTCGAGCCGGGAGGAAGTGATGCGGGGCATCCGGCAGGGTTGGATACTGGCGGGCCTGACTGCCATCGAGATTGTGCGGCAACCGGTATGCCTGTTGCTGACAATCACCGCCGTGGCCGCCTGCTTGCTGTCCCCCCTGACGTTGATGCACAACTTCGGGGAGGACGGTAAACTGGCCCGTGACGGGGGCCTGGCCTTTCATTTCCTCTTCGGGCTGTTTCTGGCTGCCCAGGCTTCCGCCACCGCCCTGCATCGTGAACTGCAAAGCGGAACCGCTGCCGCCATCCTGAGCAAACCGGTCAACCGGATGGTTTTCTTCCTGGCAAAATGCGGTGGCGTTGCCGTCGTGCTGGTCGGATTCTCTGCCGCCGTCACCATGGCCACACTCCTGGCCACCCGCACGGCGGAAGTTTTCCTGATGACCCGTCAATACGTTGGATATGTCATGGATTGGCGAACCGGGATCATGGCGCTTGCGGCAATTCCCGCCGCCGTGGCAACCGCCGCCCGCTTGAATTACCGGACCCGGCGTTCCTTCACCTCCTCGGCATTCGTCATGCTGCTGGTATATCTCGCCTGCGTCGTCGTATATGCATTACTCATGGACCGGCACGGTCGCTTTGCCCCGCTGGCATCGCCGCTTGAATGGCGTATCCTGGGTGTCAGTTACCTGGTGTTGCTGGCCCTCCTGATTCTGTCGGTCTTCACCGTAACGGTCTCAACCCGTCTGCCGGCCGGACCAACCCTGCTGGCCGCCAGCGCCCTGGTCATCGCCGGTCTCGTCTCCGACTATCTCTTCGGCAGCCGGTTATCAAGCCCGGCCTTCGCACGGCTCGGCTATGCGATCATTCCAAACTGGCAGAACTTCTGGATGGCCGACGCACTGAATGCCGGGGGCCGGATCAGTTACCCCTACCTGACCGGGGCCACCGTCTACGCCGCCTGCATGATCACGGCACTGCTCGGCATCGGCCTGTTGACTTTCGAACGCACGGAAACCCGCTGAGGAATCATCATGACACAACCCGCACAAACTGATCCGGTGGTGGAAGTCCGGGGCCTGCACAAGGTGTTTCGGGATTTCTGGCATCGTCCCAAGGTACGCGCACTGGACGGCATCACCTTCGACATCGGACCAGGAGAGGTATTCGGCCTGCTGGGCCCGAACGGATCCGGGAAAAGCACCACCATCAAGATCCTGCTCGGCCTGCTTCACCCGTCGGAAGGTTCCGTCCAGGTGCTCGGATGCCCACCGACCTCCGTGAGCGCCAAACAGGATATCGGTTATCTTCCCGAGGAATCCTACCTCTACCGCTACCTCACCCCGCGGGAAACCCTGCGCTTCTACGGCAGACTCTTTGATCTGCCCACCCCGGTGCTTGACACGCGAACCCGCGAGCTGCTCGACATGGTGGGGCTTCCCCACGCTGCCAACCGGCCCGTTGGAGAATTCTCAAAGGGCATGTCACGCCGGATCGGCATCGCCCAGGCACTGATCAATGATCCCCGGCTCGTCATTCTGGATGAGCCCACCTCCGG
>MHBQ01000125.1:353-18237 GCA_001803315.1 Lentisphaerae bacterium RIFOXYC12_FULL_60_16 | reverse complement strand
ATGCCGGCAGATCAAGGATTTGATCCAGGCGCTTGCAAAGCGCGGGAAAACCGTACTGTTATCATCCCATCTGCTGGCCGACGTGGAGGATGTATGCGACCGTATTGCCATTCTTTACAACGGACGCATCCAGGCCCATGGCCGGGTGCGGGAACTGCTCGAACAACCCGACCGGATGCGTTTCACCATTCCCGCACTCCCCCCCGACCGGTTGCAGGCCATGCTCCAGCAACTGCGCGAAATCGTGGGCGCCGAACCAGCGATGGAACGACCCGCCCTGGACCTCGAAACCTATTTCCTGAAAGTCGTTGAAACCGCCCACCAGACCGCCGGTCTTCCGTCCGGTGCCGTACAATCCAAAACCCTTGCCGGTTATCTGAAACCCGATGCGTAAAATTGCAGCCATTACGATCCTGACCCTGCGCACCGCCATTCGCTCGCGACTGGTGGCCGCGTTGATCGTCATCCTCCTGATCGCCGCCGTCATCCTTCCGGGAGCGGTGCGCGGAGATGGCACCCTTCCCGGACAGGTCCGCATGGCGATCGCCTACACCCTGGGTGTAACCCGCATCCTGTTGTCAATGGCCGCCCTCTGGGCTGCCGCCGGCGCCATCGCACTCGAAGTCGAGGACCGCCAGATTCACATGGTCATGACCAAGCCCATTACCGCATTCCAGGTCTGGACCGGAAAATGGCTCGGCCTGTTGTTCATTCATGCCGGCATGTTGACCATCGTCGGTATCCTGCTGTACGCCGGGCTTATGTGGACACTCCATCGTTCCGCATCCCCCGCTGAACAGGATCTACTCCGCGAACACCTTTATACCAGCCGCTTGCGTATCGTCCCCGAGGAACCCGACCTGACCACTGAAATTCAGGCGCGGTTCAACGCCCTTCGACAGGCAACGGATGGCGATACATCACTCCCCGATGACACGCTGTTAGCCAACCTCGCCAATTCCATCCGGGCTGAACGGCTCGTCGTGGCGCCTGGACAATCGCGGCAATGGATCCTGCACGTTCCAGGGTGCCAATCAACCGTTGATTCACGTGTCATAACCCTGCGATATCGCTTCGTGTCATCCTTCCGCGACCGCTTACCGGTCACCGGCACCTGGTGGATCGGCAACCCGGACGAACCCAGGCTCGGGTCAATCCCCGTTGACGAAAAACCGGAAGGAGTCCATCGCCTTGATATCCCGGCTTCAGCCAGATCCTCAAGCACCCCTTGGGTTCTCACCTTTGACAACGAGACCCGGGATAAGTCAAACACCGTGGTATTCGACTTCAACCGGGGTATTGAGTTGCTAATTGAAGATGGAACCATGGGGGCCAATCTGTTCCGGGGTTTGTGGATCATCCTTGCGCAACTGGCCTTGTTGACGGCCGTCGGAATTACGGTCAGCACCGGTTTTTCCATGCCCGTTACCTCCTTCACCACCACCGCCCTGTTATGCATCTGCCTGCTCAGCCGATGGGCTGCCGACGACTCCCTTACCGTATCCGGAGATCACCACGGCACATCGTCGCCACCCCCGGAAATTGTGCCTATCCTCACGGAAACGGGCGAATGGATCATCAACCGGGTAGCCCATGCAACCAATCCCTTGTTTGCGGTTTCACCATCCAACCGGCTTGCGGACGGCATCCGGATAACCTGGGCGGAAACCGGCCACAGCACCCTCTGGATGCTGCTCATCTACCCGGCAATCCTCGCTGCCATCGGCCATATCATTTTACGTCGAAGGGAATTGGCCTTGCCGACAACCTGAAACCATGAACCTGCAACCCACCAGAAAGACCGTGGCCCATATCGTCATCCTGCTGGGCATCCTCGCTGCGTGGTACACCGGTGGGACCATGAACCGGAAACTGGCAGCTGATCGGGCTGCCCGGCACCCCCACTTGCAGTCCCTGGAAACAGCCCCTCCTGCCGTCCTGTTTACCACGCTCGTCCTGGGTGGATTCCGCGGCCTGCTGGTCGATATGCTCTGGTTACGGGTTTCCGTCCTCCAGGATCAGGGAGATTACGTGGAAGTGGTCCAACTGTCGGACTGGATCACCCGGCTGGATCCAAACAGTACCGAAGTCTGGCAATTCCATGCCTGGAATATGGCCTACAATATCAGCGTCATGATGCCGGATCCCGTGGACCGCTGGCGCTGGATCCAGAACGGCATTCATCTGCTGCGGGATGAAGGAATCGTGCTTAACCCGTCCGAACCACAATTGTACCATGCGCTCGGCTGGCTGTATCAGCATAAGATCGGGGGCACGACCGATGATGCCCATGGTTATTACAAACGCCAGCTTGCCGGAACCATGCAGACGATTCTGGAGCATGGGTTCCCGGATTACGAATCACTCCGCAACGACACCACCCGTACCGAACGCCTACGCCGGGAATTCAAGCTGGACACAACGGTCATGGAGGCGGTTGACCGCGATCTGGGCCCCCTGGATTGGCGAGCCCCTGAAACCCACGCCATTTATTGGGCGTGGCAAGGGCTTCCCCTTGCAACCGGCAACGCCGCCCTCCCCTGTGAACGGATGATTATCCAATCCCTGTCAGAATTGGTACGCCATGGCCGACTCCACTTTGACCGGGAAACGGACACCTACCGGCAATCTCCCGACACCAATCTTTTAAGCCGGGTTCTCACACGATTTGAAACCACCATTCAAACCTTCGACCTCGAAGGGTTCCATGCCGGACGGCGAACCCTGGTAACCGATGCCGCACGCATATTCCATAATCAGGGCGATCCGGCAACCGCCCGCCGCCTCTTCGAACGATTCAACGCCGAACTGCCGCCTCCCATGCGGTTTCCGGATTTCGAAACGTTCATAAAATCCCCCAGCGACACCTATTATCTCGAACCACGGCACAACCACGATGTCCATCCGAACACCCCATAGTCCTGTCGTTCATCAAACCATCGTCCTCGCCGCGATGGTGATCCTGTTGGCCGGCGCCCTGTTCACCGGATGCAGGCGTCAACCGCGCCCGGCGGAAATTCAATGGCCCGCCATGGGAACCTTCGCAAGCGTCTCGGTTCCGGAATCCGACCGCAAACATTTGCAGGCAACCGCCGACATCACCCGGAACATTTTCGAGACCATCGAAGCACAGGTAAGCACGTTTAGAACCAACAGCGAATTCGCGCAACTGAACCGGGAAGCCGGACAGGAACCCGTCCCGGTTTCCACCGCCACACGCGATATTCTGGTGCTGGCGCTTGCGGCGGGCGACCTTTCCGGCGGAGGATTCGACATCACCGCCGGTCCCCTCGTCCGGTTCTGGGGGTTCAACGGAGGAACCGTCCCCGAGACATTGCCCAGCGACTCGGCCCTTCAATCAGTACGGGCACTGGTGGGGTATCATGACCTGCAGGTCGAAGGGAACAAGGCACGACTGGCCCGGTCCGGCATGCGCGTTGATGGAGGCGGCATTGCCAAAGGTTATGCCGTGGATGTCGCCTACCAACAGGCAGCCACCTCCGGCATCGCCCATGTGATGATTAACCTGGGGGGGAATCTGCGTTGTCGCGGATACGGAAGGGCCAATCAACCCTGGCGGATTGGGGTTCGGAACCCATTCGATCGCAGCAGGACCATCGGCACCCTCGAACTTACCGGCGGGAAAGCCGTTGCTACGTCCGGCAACTATGAACGGTTTGTCAAGATCGACGGTCGACGCTATGCGCACATCGTGGACCCGCGATCCGGTTATCCGGTCCAGGGGATGGCAGGGGTCACGGTCATTGCCAACAGCGCCGCCCTGGCCGATGTCATGTCCACCACCTTGTTCGTTGCCGGGTTGGAAGGTTCACCGGAAATTCTCCGACGCGTTCCCGGTTGCGAAGCCATCTTGATCCCCGACCGGGAACCCATGGAGATTTACGTGACCTCCGGCATCAAGGCGCACTTCACGCCGGAACCCCGCTACGCCGACAACATCAAACCCCTGAAGTAGATCCCGGCCGTTCGTCACAAGCCATTCATCAGGAAAAGACACCCAACGGCATTTTCAAGTCCGGGTCCCATCCCTCCGGTGGCGTCATGCCGATCGCCTGCACCGTTTTCGCCGTCATTTGCACCCCCCGCGCCTTGAGGGATCGAAGGGGGGCCTTTTCCGGCAGGAACACCTGCTGGCGAATGCGCAACCCCTCCTCCGGACGATACAACACATACAGCTGGGCCGGTACAATGTCCGTCCAGAAACGGATCGTGCCTCCGGCCGGCACACACCGGTATTCCCGGTTGGATGCCAAGCCGCCAAGCTTGAATCGCTTGAGGTAGATCAGCCCTTCCGCTTCATACACCACCATCCGCTCCAGGTCCCGGTCCGAACGTGTGCAGATCGTCAGGTTGCGGTCAACAAACAACCGGTCGGGAGGCGCAAGCACCTTGCAGCGTCCATCATTCCAGACCAGCAGGAGCCGGTCCAGGGACGAACATTCCAAGAGGGGGTCACCCGCGGTCACCGCATGACCCAGGTAACCTTTTTCACGGTCCAACCGGATCTGTAATTCCCGCTCCGTCAGTTTGCGGGCTTCCACGGCGGCAAACACCTTAACCGTTGTCCGGCGGGGATAGGCATCCCCATATTCCTTCAACAGGCGGCGCAAGACCCGGATGGCATGTCCCCTGACATTGGCCAGTGAGGATTGAACCTCGGCCAGTTCGTTCGTCAAGGACGCTTGTTCCCGGCGGTTCTGGTCGATATCAAATTGCGAAATGCGGCGGATCTTGAGCCCCAACAGCATATCAACATCCGCCCGCGTAACCTCACGCCGCATCCGTTCACGGAACGGTGCCAGCCCGGTCATCACGGTGGCATGCAGGTCATCCGCATGCTTGCAGGTTTCCAACGACTGGTAGATTCGTTCGGTTATGAACCATTCGACCAGGTCCCGCTGGTGCAAATCCTGTTCCAGGCAGCGGCGGCGATATTGTAAATCCTGCTTCAGGAGCAGGCATAAACGATCCGTATTGGCCCGAAGGATGGAATCCACATCCATTTCAACCGGTTTACCCCCGGCAATAACCACGGGCCATACCGCAATACGGGTCTCACAGCCGGTAAAGGCGTAGAGAGACTGGATGGCCCGATCGGGGTCCGTCTCGGGCGCCAGGATCAGTTCGATTTCAACCTTTTCCGCAGTGTAATCCTGAATGGATTTGACAGGCACCTTGTGGCGGCGGATGGCATCCTCGATCGAATCAATCAGGGTTTCCGTTGTTGTCCCGAAAGGAATATCGCGAATCACAAGCACGCCGTCGCGCGACGGTTCGATCCGGGCCCGTACCCGGACCCGTCCCCTGCCCCGGTCATATTCCGAGACATCCACCAACCCGCCCTGCGGGAAATCCGGCGCCAGGGCAAACATTTCGTCGTTCAGGATCGCGATTTGAGCCTCGATCAATTCCCGGAAATTATGCGGCAGAATACGGGTCGACAAGCCCACGGCAATGCCATCCGCCCCGAGCAACAGCAGGTTCGGGATACGAGCCGGCAGGACCACCGGCTCCTTGCGACGACCGTCGTAGCTGGGGATCAGGTCCGTCAAGGCGTCATGGAACAATTCCTTGCGTGCCAGGTCGGTCAACCGGCATTCGATGTAACGCCCGGCGGCGGCGCCATCACCGGTAAAGATATTCCCGAAATTCCCCTGCCCTTCAATCAGGTACCCGCGCGCCACCAGACTGACCAGGGCTTCGGTGATGGAGGCATCCCCGTGGGGATGATACTGCATCGTCTGCCCCACGATGTTCGCCACCTTGGTGAAACGGCCGTCATCCTGGTCATGCAAGGCGTGCAGGATACGCCGTTGAACCGGCTTCAGCCCGTCATCCAGGTTGGGGATCGCCCGTTCACAGATCACATACGAGGCATAACGCAGGAAATAATCGTCCATCATGCGGCCGAGCGGTCCGTGGCCACCGGGCACAAACGGCAGGTCGGCATCTGCCGCCACAACCGGCCCGTTTGAGTCGCCGGCATCCGGACCCTCCACCGGCAACGAGCGGTCCAGGTCAAAATCGAAATCAGATGGTTCCTTCCGGTCGCTCATGCGCCAGGCTCCACAACCAGGTGGTTCATGATGTACTGGCGTCGTTCGGCGGTATTGTGTCCCATATAGAAACCCAGCAATTCAGGAATGGAATATTCACCTTCGACGCTCACCGGAGCCAGGCGCATAGCCGTCCCGATGAACGCCTTGAATTCGCCCGGCGAGATCTCCCCCAACCCCTTGAACCGGGTGATCTCCACGTTCCGCCCGAACTCCGTGACTGCCGTATCACGTTCCGCCTCCGAATAACAGTAGACCGTGCGCCGTTTGTCCCGCACCCTGAACAGCGGGGTTTCCAGCACATGGAGGAACCCCTCCCGTACCAGGGGTTCGAAAAACCGCAGGAAATACGTGATCAGCAGGTTGCGGATATGCAGGCCATCCACATCGGCATCCGTGGCGATAATCACACGTCCATACCGTAAACGTTCCACGGAATCCTCGACATCCAGGCTTCGCATGAGGTTGTAAAGTTCCGTATTCTTGTACAGCGCATCACGGCCCAGGTCGCACACGTTCAGGGGTTTACCCTTCAGGGTGAACACCGCCTGCGTATGCGGGTCCCGGCAACTGGTCAGGGATCCCGCCGCCGACAACCCCTCGACGATAAACAGCATGGATTCCTTGCCGGTTCCGGCCTCCCGGTTCAAATGCACCTTGCAATCCTTCAACTGCGGCACCCGGATGGTGACGGAACGTGCCCGTTCCCGGGAAGCCTTTTGCATCGCCTGGATTTCCTGGCGCAGGGAATGGGTTTCCTCGATTTTCGTCTGCAAGGCCCGGGCCGTCTGGGGATTACGGTGTAACAAGGCCGTCACGATTTCCTTTACCTGTCCCACCAGTTCAGCCCGGATCTCCGTATTCCCCAGCTTGTGCTTGGTCTGGGACTCGAACACCGGATTACGCAACCGGATGGCAATCGCCCCCACCAGTCCCTCCCGCACTTCATCCCCCTCGTAGGACGTCCTGAAGAAAGCGTTGATCCCCTTCAGCAGCCCCTCTTTGAAGGCACTTTCATGCGTGCCACCATCAACCGTATGTTGACCGTTTACAAACGACAGGTATTGCTCGTTGAACCGGTTCGTATGGGTAAAAGCCAGTTCAAGCGTTTTTTCCCGGTGATGGAACGGCGCATAACGCTTCTCGAACCGACTTTCCTCACGGACCAGGTCCGCCAGACCGCCCTGTGACATCCATGACGTGCCATTGTAGCGGAGCGTCAGGCCCGCATGCAGGAACGTATACAGCCGCAAACGGCGGGTGACATGCTCGGCAACGAACCCGGCTTTTTCAAACAAGGCGTGATCCGGTGTAAAGACAACCCGGGTACCATCCGGTTCCATGGTTTTCCCTTGCGACGGTTTGTCCAGGACCCCCTTCCTGAACGATGCGGTCACATGGCGACCCTCCCGGTAACTGGATACCGTAAAGGTTTCGGACAACGCATTGACAGCTTTGGTTCCCACACCGTTCAACCCGACGCTGAACTGGAAGACGTCATCGTTGTACTTGGCGCCGGTATTGATCTGGGAAACGCACTCCACCACTTTTCCAAGGGGAATACCGCGCCCGAAATCGCGGACGGAAACCGTCCGGTTCTCGATCTGAACCTCGACCGTGGACCCATGCCCCATAATGAACTCGTCCACGCTATTGTCGACGACCTCTTTCAGGAGAATATAAATGCCGTCTTCGTAACGGCTTCCGTCGCCGATGCGGCCGATATACATGCCGGGTCGCAACCGGATATGCTCCAGCGACGACAACGTTTTAACTTTGCTTTCGTCGTAAAGGTGTCGATCCGTCTTCATGGGGAACCCCTTGTCCGGCCAATAGTCCCGGACAAAGGACGGTTACCATACCACCCGTGAAGGTCGTCATGCAACATTCTCTGAATCCCACGTCCAAACGGCATCCATGAAGTTGCCCAGACGATTGCATGAAGCTTGGCCGCTTGATTTAGCTGAAGCATTTTCCCATATACGTTACGTTTCTTTAAGCTATCATATCGGTCGCGAAAGGGCCTTCACGGATGAATACACAGGATTGTGCGTTGGTTGTTATCGATATACAGGGACGGCTTGCTGAACTCATGGATGGCAAAGACGCCCTGATTCAAAACCTGGAACGGCTGATTCAAGGCGTTAACACGCTGCACATCCCGATCGTCTGGATGGAACAGAATCCCACCCGCATGGGACCTACCATCGGACCGCTCAAAGGATTGCTAGCCCCCCTCACACCCATACCGAAGCTGGCATTCAGTTGTTGCGGTGAACCGGCATTCATGGACCGTATCCACGCGATCGGACGACGCCACCTTCTGCTGGCCGGCATCGAAGCCCACGTCTGCGTCTACCAGACCGCCTGTGATCTATTGCGGGCAGGATACTCCGTGTCCATCGTCGCCGACGGGGTTTCGTCCCGGACGGCTGACAACCGCCAAATCGGATTGGCGGCCGCACACGACGCCGGGGCCCGCATCACCTCGGTTGAAATGGCCCTGTTCGAATTATTGAAAACAGCCGGTGCACCGGAATTCAAGACCATCCTGAACCTGGTCAAATAACCGGATATTTCGAGCTTGTGGTACAACCACATGCACGATTATGATTGCCGTGCGCTAATAGCGGAAAGGGGAATGGGCGTGACGGATTTGAGTTCATCCAGGGCAAGCGTGACGCATGACATATTGTGGGGACCGCACCAGTTTCATATTCCCGTCATGGGAACCGGCTTTACGATTGACACCCCCCTTCGCGTGGGTCGTTACGGCATTTCATCCGTCATATCGTTGGTTGATGACCAACTCATCGAACAGATCCGCCAACGTTATTGTGAAACCGAAGGCGAACCCTACCATCCCATCAAAGACACGGATGATGATCCCCGCGCCCATCGCATCACCGCCTACTTGGATCTGGTTCATGGCCTGCTGAACCGCCAGGTAAAAGCCCTTCAAAGCACACCGTTCAAAGCCGGGAGCGAAATCACCCGTTATTTCGAATTACTGCCCGATTGCCCGCTGCGCACGGCCTATCAGAACATGCTGGCCGAAACCGATTCCAGCCGCCGTGCCACCATGGAAAACGCCCTACGCGCCCGGGCGGTTCCAGGCCGGATTGACGTCAACATCATGACCAAGCTTGATTCACCCACCTATCAGGGACGGAATCGTCGTCCGCCGCTTTACAATGATGCGATGGCCGCCTTGCGTGGGTTTGCCCGGAGCAAACTTTCAACCGGCGTGGTCTTTTCCGCCGGAATGAACCCAGCCCTTTACACCTACACCTCGGAATTCCCCGATTTCCATCCCGACCAACAGGGCCATATACACAAGCAAATCATCCTGAAAGTCAGCGATTACCGATCGGCTTTTGTGCAAGGCAAATTTCTGGCACGTCGCGGTTTATGGGTCTCGGAATTCCGGATCGAATCCGGCCTGAATTGCGGCGGACATGCGTTTCCCACACAGGGCCTTCTGGTCGGACCGGTTCTCGATGAATTCCGCGTCCGCCGTGATGAGTTGCGCACAGCGATTTACAAGACGTTGTGCGATTCCTGCAATACCCGAAGCACCCCCCCACCCGTCCCCCCTCCCCCAATCCGGGTGACCTATCAGGGCGGCATCGGGACCGCTGAAGAGCACGGTCAGTTGATCCGTTACTATGAACTCGACGGGACCGGATGGGGTACCCCATTCCTCCTCTGCCCGGAAGTCACCAATGTGGACGAGAACCTGCTTGACCGTTTGAGCAAGGCACGCGGTAATGACGTCTTCCTGAGCGACGCATCACCCCTCAACATCCCCTTCTGGAATCTCCGGAACTCCGACAGTGAACAGGCACGCGAGCTGCGCATCCAGCAGAATCGCCCGGGTAGCGCCTGTCCGAAAAATCACGCATTGACCAACACGGAGTTCACCGAAGAACCCATCTGCATCGCCTCCCGGGCATATCAGGCACGCAAGCTGGAACAACTGGAAAAACAATCCCTGCCACCCGAAATCAAGGAATTTGAACGACAGAAAATACTTTCCAAATCGTGCATCTGCCACGACCTGGGCGGTAGTGTGCTGCGCCGGAATGCGATTGACGCGACAACCACGCCGGCCATCTGCCCCGGCCCGAACCTGGCAGGATTCTCCCGGATATTTCAACTCGAGGAATTAATCGGACACATATATGGCCGTTTGAGCGTACTGGCCGACACCCACCGATCCCATGTCCTGATCCAGGAATTACGGCTTTACCTTCAATACCTGCGCCGCCAAATCGAACTGGCATCCCACAACCTGATTGATACGGCGCCACGATATTTTGAGGAATTCCGTGACAATCTCTACCAGGGAATCGAATATTACCGCAACGTGGCACGTGACCTGATCGGCGACTCCTGTGACCGGTTCCTTGAAGAGCTCAAGACGGCGGCGGGCGAACTGGAATCCCTGGTCATACGGCATACCACTCCCGCCATGGCTGGCACACAACCCCGTCTTTGACATCTTACCCCACACACGGCTGAATAAAACCCACCACGGAGCCACGATGAAATACACGCACCCGACGGCCTTCACCCTTTCCGCCTTGCTTGTCACATGCATCCTGGTGCATGCCCAGACCCGTACTCCCATTGTCGGTGGCGATGATATGGTTGTAAAAATGAACCTGGCAGCCTTCCGGGCCGCCCCGATTTGGAACACCCTTCAGGCGGTCACCGACAAAGGCTCCACCACCCAATCACATGCAACACTAAAAAAACGGATACTGGATGCGGTCGGTTTCTCCGACCAGGACGTACGATCGATCGAGCTGCGGGGCCAACTGGGCAATCTGAAACCGAACGATCCTTCGGATTGGAAACAGTCCAATTTCCAGGCGGTCTTCGATTTATCCAAACCCTGTTCGGACTCGGATTTCACAACCATCCTGAACCTATGCAAAGAGGAAATGAACCTTGCCGACATAAGCCCCATCACCGGCATTCCCGGCGCGCTGCGCATAACCCCCTCTGCCAACGAGTCGACAACCCTTTCCGTGGCCCGGAGCACCGACGGCCGTCGTATTGCACTGGCCATGACCCCGGCCCGCCTTACCTCCGCCCTGGCCCCCGGCCATGCAAACACGGCCTTGTCACCGAATCTCCAATCCATCCTCCGCGCAACCGATGAACGCGCCGGCTTGCGTATAGCCATCCGGGTTCCTGATTCAATCCGCGAAACCATCCAGGCCCAGATCCAGTCAGCCCAGGACCCCGACATGAACGCCGGCAATCCCATGGCGGCTGCCTTCATGGTTCCCCTGCAGAACCTGCAATCCATCGGTTTGAGTGCCTTGGCCACCACCACCCTCGACCTCTCGTTGACCGCCGATATGGGTGATCCGCAAGCCGCCAACCAGGCATCCGTCCTGCTTCAAACGTTCCTGATTCCGATGATCCAGCAGAAGACAGCCGACAGCTCAAATCCAGGCAAGACCTTGCGCACCAGCAGTCAGGGCTCCATCCTTAATCTGTCGATCACGTTGGACGAAACGGACATCAAGACCATGCAATCAGGCGGTATGAATCCTGACATGCCGATGGCGCCCGATGCCACCGAATAAAGCCAATGGCTCCGACTCGAATGGCGCTTACTTAAGCTCTCTTTTCGGCTCTGGGGAAGACGGCTTGCGAGGACGCACGCCCTCCATAATTTTTTTCATCCGAAAGGGATGGCACCAGTTTGGAGGGCGAGACCTCCCGGCGAGCCGTGCGCAAAGGAAGTGCTTAACGAAGCGCCATTCGGCTCCGACTACGAAGCGTGGGCTTCGAATCCGTCAACCAATTCCTTGAGGTAGGTCTGGATCTCCTGCCGCATGTCGTCGCGTTTGAGTGCGTACCAGAGATTGGTCTTGATAAAGTCCAGTTTATTCCCGATGTCATGGCGGCGGCCTTCGAAACGCAGGCCATACATGGCACGATTGGAGACGAGAAGGCGCATCGCATCCGTCAACTGGATTTCATTGTTTTTACCCTGCCCGGTCCGGTGGATGCAGTCAAAAATATCCGGAGTCAGAACATAACGGCCCGCAATGGCCAGATTCGAGGGGGCCTCTTCAACCGAAGGCTTTTCGACGAAATCCTTAACCAGGAAAATACCATCGGTGATTTCATGCCCGTCAATAACCCCGTAACGGCTCACCTTCGATGGATCAACCGCCTCCAGCGCCACCACGCTTTCCTGGTAGCGGTCAAAGGCCCGTATCAACTGCCGGGTAACCGGTTCGGGGGATTCCACCAACGTATCGCCCAGCAGAACGGCAAAAGGCTCGTCACCAACATGATGCCGGGCACAATCGATGGCATCCCCCAACCCGCGCAATTCCTTCTGCCAGACAAAATGTACATCCGCCATTTCCGAGATCCGGCGCAGTGCCCGTAACTCCTCCTGCTTGGATTTCGCCTCCAACTCGGCCTCCAACTCGAAATTCCGGTCAAAATGCTCTTCGATCGCCCGTTTCCCTTTCCCGATCACCATCAACACGTCGGTGATGCCGGAGGCAACCGCCTCCTCCACAACATATTGGATGACCGGGGTGTCGACGATCGGCAGCATTTCCTTGGGTTGCGACTTTGAGGCAGGAAGGAAACGCGTTCCAAATCCGGCAGCGGGAATGACAGCTTTACGAATCATATCCGGATTCTCCGGTTGGTGTTGACAGGACAGGCTGAATCACATCGACGCCCAACGGAGACAAAACGCGCTTGATTTCCGTAAACTGGGCTTCATCACGATAGGTCCCGATAATGGCTCCACCCGATCCGGTGAACTTGGCGCTTGCCCCGGTGGAACGTGCCGCCTGAACCATGCGCAGGTTCCCTTCACTGATTGTGCAAAGGGAGGCCCGCCGGTCAAAGTTCGCATTCAGCAAAGCCGGCAGATCATTCCATTGCCGGGCCTTGAGACAGTCGCGTACCCGGTTGGTCAGATCCGCCCAGAAATGCATCGCATCCAACACCTGCGGATCGCCCTGTTCAAATCGGAACCGCAGATTGTTATGGACCACCTCCGAACTCTCGGACAAGTCCGCCCGGAAGGCAATATACAACGGGGGAAGCATGGTTACATCAAGCGATTCATACCGCCCATGGCCATGCTGCTTCATGTAATCACGGTCAAAATCCATGTAAACCACCCCCTGGTATACCTGGATGACCCGATCCTGTAACCCTGCACTGATCCCTAATTCATCCCGTTCCACGGAAAGGATGAGATTGGCTTGTTCAGGCTTTGGAATACGCACCCCGTAATAGGCCATCAAGGCCCGCAGGCAGGCCGTGATGATCGCACTGGATCCTGCCAAGCCCACCAGATGTGGAATATCCGAGTGGTAACGGATGGTGAAATTCCGGTCATGCAACGCATCACCACGAAGCCTGCAATAATCGTGAAAGCGCTTGACGGTTGCCTTCAGCAGCCTGATCCCGCCGTAATAACCGTAGAGTCCGACATCCCGGGCCAGGGCCGTGAGACTGGCAAACCGCGAATGATCCCTGGTATTCGGCAGTATTTCCAATTCAGGGGATTCATACAGGATCACTTCCGCCCGGTAATTACTGAACGCCAAGGCAATGGTTTTCCCGAAATAACCATCCGACGGATTCCCCACCAACCCGGCACGGGGAAAAGCCTGGGTCCGAATGATCACGGGGATTTCCCCTTGGACGGGTCCAACTCTTTTTCAAACAGTTCCACCACACTGCGGAAAGTCGCTGCATTTTTCGCATTCATCGCCATCAACGCCCGGTGCGCGTCCAGCATCAGACGGCCTTTCTCCCGTGCATCCAATGACACCCGACACGCCTCGTGCATATCCTCGGGTGGCGTATCAACCGATTGAACGATCCAGAAAACCTGCTCAAACCCCATGGTTTCAAGCAACGTCAGGATGTCAGGATTGGAACATATCAACGTGGCCTTACGATGATAGCGGCGGATCATGTAACGGGCCACCTGCGCAAGCAGCCCCAGGTTGGTGCTATCCAGGTAATGCGCCTCCGACAAGTCCACCAGCACATCTTCGATCGCACCCGAATCGGTCAGATACCGATGAATCAAATCCTGGAAGCCTGAACTTATCGTGTGACGGACATCACCCGTCAAACGGATGAAGATCCGGTGGTCGGATTCGTTGAAGAGGATTTTTCCGTCTGCCATGCTTGTACCCGTCGTATGGCCAGGATGGTCACATCATCCGGCAATGATTCATGTCCTTCGATCCCGAATTCTCGAACCAAGGCCGGGATATCCGCCCCGCACCGATAAGCAACCTCCTCCAGATGCGTCACCTTGTCCGACAAGGACCCTTGTGACATCATATCCAAAATACCGTCCGAAAACACTACTAAAGTAAAAGTTTCCGGCAAAGTACATTCTGACACCTCATAGTGGGAAAAATCGAACAATCCCACCGGAGCACCTTTGCCGCGTATGCTGTGAGCCCTGCCGGCTTGCGACGCCTGGCGGTCACAGAGGATCGGTAACGGAAAATGACCACCATTACTGAATCGCAGGACCGACTGCTCAACATCCAGAACCCCGTAGAACAGGGTGATATACTTGTCCAGCTTCTGCTGTAGCATTTCGCTGTTGAGCTGGGCCAGCAGACGGTCCGGATGCAAAATGGTTGGATCCCCTTCGGCCGCATACCGCTCCTGGCTGACCGCCATGAAGCTCTTCAGCATGACCGTGATAAACGCCGATGAAACACCATGTCCGGACACATCCGCGATGTAAAAACCCGTATGGGTGGCATCGATGGCGAAGTAATCGACAAAATCGCCGCTTACCGACATCGAGGGCGCCAGATAACGGCCGAATTGCAAGGAACCGATCGTACGGGATTCATCCGGCAACAGGCTGAATTGAATGCGCTTCCCCGCCTCTTCATCCTCGCGCAATTTCATCAGTGAATCCTGCAGTTTCTGATTCGCTTCGCGAAGGGCGGTGGTCCGTTCCACAACCTTTTGTTCCAATTGCTCGTTCAACAGCCGCAGATCGGTTTCCGCCTGCTTGCGCTCGGTGATATCAACCATGACCACGGTCATGGCATCCACACACCCATCCCAGCGGCGGATGGATGCCATCGAAAGGTCCTGCCACAAGACCACCCCCTGATCGTCCAAATAACGCGTCTCGCCACGATAGACATCCAATTCGCCACGCAACATGCTCCGGTGCCGTTCGTGGGCCACCGGGGCATCGTCCGGATGCAGACGGCTGAAAATCGTCATTTCGCCGATGCGGTCCGAATCGCACCCGAACACCCGGCACATGGCATGATTGGCCATGATAAAATGGCCATCCGGAGCCACCAGGCCAATGGCGGCCGATGCATTGATATAAATGGAACGGAACCGCGCCTCGCTGATCCGCAGGGTCTCCTTCATGACGATGGCTTCGCCGACCGTTCGGGTTTCCGAAAAGGCCATCACCAGGGCAATGCCCAGCCAGGCGTATTCAACCAGATATACCGAATAATACCAGCCGCTCATGATGGCCATGTCATTGCCGATTCCTGCCGCAAACAAAATCGAACACGCAAGCAGCGGGCGTGCCCGTTGGGCACTTCCGCTGTCCCGGTATACGGCAATCACCTGGAACACATGGGCAAAGGCAGCCAGGGTTACAACCGCTTGCACCTGGATTAGCCAACCCGGCGCCACCTCGAAATAGGTCACCGGAATTCCCAGGGGCAGCAGGAAATGTTTTATGGCTGCCGTTGTTTGATGCCAGGCAATCGAACCGGGGTTCAAAAACGCCAGCGGGGCCGTCATGATCACAAACAAGGTGTACAACGCAATCGCACGACGTGAACGCAAGGTGGTATAGTCGGCAACAAACCACAGGAACATCACCATGGCGATTGACAAGGCCAGCACCTGGTACCGCTGCCACTCGAACCCTTCCACCCAGGTCGTGGCGGAATACAAACCCGCCGTGAAAATGTCATAACAACCCATGGCAAGGAAGGCGACACCCAGGCTGAAATCAACCCGCTGCTGGAAACGGCGAACATACATCAGCAGATGGTACAAGCCGACGTAGAACATGATGCCGGCAATAACGATAACGGGAAGTGCTCCGGCGTTCACGCATCACCCCTGAATCGGAACCGCCCGATCAACCTGCCAGGTGCTTCCAACATGCCTATTGCATCTCCAACGCCATCAACCAATCACGAACCTGAACCGCATCCGCCCCATCCGGGGATAAGGCGAGAAACCGTTCATAATGGTGCTTTGCCTTACCGGGTTGCTTGAGATCATCATCATAGAGTACCCCCAGGTTATAATGGGTGGAAACATCATCCGGATCAATCGAAAGCGCCTTCAGAAATGCGGTTTCCGCTTTTCGGGGTTCCTTCGCAATCCGGTACACACACCCGAGGTTGTAGGCCAGCGCAAGAACCGACTGCCGGTCGATATTCGCCCGCTGCTGAAGCTCCTTGCGGAGGCGAGCCATTTCTTTTTTCGCCTCAAGATTCTGTTGTTCCTTTTCCTGAAGCGCACGGACGACGGAATCCAGCGAGGCTTCCAGTTGACGTTCCCGGGGAGTGGCGGCAACCGCGGTGTCCAATGGGTGACCGGAATTCCGTACGGAAGTTTTCGCCCCGTCACCATCCGCCAGGAGGTTGGCAATCGTCATAATCAGGACAACCCCGGCCCCCCACCCCACCTTATGCCGCCTATTGCCCATGGGAATCTCCATAAAAACCTGCCACAAACAACCCCATCATAGGACCATGAAAGATCCCCTATCCATCCCGGCATCGCTCGTCATCAACCTGGTGGGCGCTACAGGACTCGAACCTGTGACATCCAGCGTGTAAAGCTGGCGCTCTGACCAAACTGAGCTAAGCGCCCCGATCAACCCCTATTGATGCCCCAGATTCATCATAATCGCAAGCGTGTTTACAGGCTCAATCCCTACGGAAAACCGATAAAATCACCGGGGCACTGGTAAGGATCTCGATGTAACTTGCATATCCGGAACATCCTTTCTATTTTCTCCACGTGTTCAGGGCAGGAGGATTCATGCTCGAAACCCGAAACCGCCACCGGAAAATCCATCTCGATTTCCATAATTCTCCCCTGATCCCCACGATCGGAGACGCTTTCGATGCCGACGCCTTCGCATCAACCCTCGCCGATGCACAGGTGAATTACGTGGTGTGTTTTGCCAAATGCCACCATGGAATGTGTTACTACAATGCCGGCGCCGGCACGCGTCATCCCGGCCTCTCATTCGATTTACTGGCCGCACAAATAGAATCCTGCCATCGGCATGACATTGCCGTAAGCGCTTACCTGAGTGTTGTTTGGGAAGAAGAAGCCGCCCGCCTGCATCCGGATTGGCAGCAACTTGGACCGGACGGCTCCCCACGCCACAAGGTGCCCGGCGACCGCTGGGCTACCGTTTGCCTCAACAGCCCGTATATCCGGGACATGCTGATCCCCCAGGTGGAAGAAGTTACACGCAACTACGATGTGGATGGCTTGTGGTTCGACATGATCCATCTCGATGACAATGCCTGTTATTGCCGTTGGTGCCGTGAACGCATGGCACGCCGCGGTTTGTCCTATGACAATCCGGAACATGGATTCCGCCACACCGCTGAATCTGTATATGGATTCCTGAACCTGTGTTCCAGCGCCATCCGGAATATCAAGCCGTCCGTGGACATCGAATACAATTCCCAAGTCCGATTCGGAGCACGACCGGCAATCCCGCATATTACAGGGTTCGAGATCGAATGTACTCCGTC
>MHBQ01000125.1:158-338 GCA_001803315.1 Lentisphaerae bacterium RIFOXYC12_FULL_60_16 | reverse complement strand
CTATTTCCCCATGTTTGCGCGTCACATACGCACACTCAAGGTGCCTTTTCGAGGTGTTACCCCCGCTTCCATCGCGTTTGGGCAGACTTTGGCAGCCTGAAGAACGACGCGCAACTTCGGTGGGAAACCGCCACCATGCTGACCCATGGCGGTAGTTGCTCGATCGGCGATCAAATGCAC
>MHBQ01000125.1:0-147 GCA_001803315.1 Lentisphaerae bacterium RIFOXYC12_FULL_60_16 | reverse complement strand
CCTTGATGCCGCCGTTTATGATTGTATCGGTTCCGCCTATCGTCGTGTTCAGGAAGTCGAACCCTGGTGTTGCGGAACATACCCCGTGACGGAAATTGCCGTCCTGGTGGATCCGGATATCACTGATTTCGGCATCGCCAAGGCCTC
>MHBQ01000124.1:9583-29178 GCA_001803315.1 Lentisphaerae bacterium RIFOXYC12_FULL_60_16 | reverse complement strand
GATGCCTGTGGGTGTGTGTTTCGACCCGTTGTCCGGGGATTGGAAGCTGTGGTATGCCAGCACCCGTGAACGCCGGATACCGGTTCCCGGCAGTCGGGGATCGACCTTGCACCTGGCCGTGTCCCGTGACGGCATTCACTGGGAAAAGCCGGGGTTGGGGGCCTTGAACCTCCAGGGCCAATCGACCAATGTGTGCGTCTGGGAGGACGGAACGCCGGTCGGGGAAGCCGTCACCGTGCTGGTTGATCCGGATGATCCGGATCCGACCCGGCGGTATAAACTCATCCGGTATGTGCCCAACTATTACCTGGCCTATTCGGCTGACGGGATCCGCTGGCGTTCTGCCCAGACGGATCCGGTCTGGTGCAACGGCGCGGGTGACGGTCTGGAAGAAACCAACTTCTTTTTCAAGGATCCGTTGGCCGGAAAATTTCGCGGTTATATGCGTGTCTGGCGGCGGCACCAGACCATCCGCAAGATCGCGCTGGGGGAGAGCGATGACATGCGGCGTTGGACTGGTCCGACGATCCTCTGGGAGGCCGCCCCGCATTATGGGACCGGCAGCCAGATCTACGGCATGAGCGTTTGTGTGGATGCCGGGATATACTGGGGTTTCCCCTGGATCTTCTTCACCGATGAACCGTTGGATGAGTCCCTGCGGCAGACCATGCGGTTGCGACTGGCCTGGAGTCCGGATGGCCGGCAATGGAATGCGCTGGCGCCCGAACAGGATATCGTGTCCCCGGGATGCCGAGGCCGTGATTTTGACTGGGGCATGATGTTCAGGCCTGAAATGGTCCTGACCCCGAACGAGAACCGTATCTACTATTGCGGGTGCAACGGTCTGCATGACGGTTCGACCCCGCTCCGTGCCGTGGGCATGGCCCATTGGCAACCCGGCCGACTGGTGGGGTTGAAGACGGATGACGAAGGCATCCTGCTGACCCGACGGTTCCTTCTCAGGGGTGAGATGCTTCGTCTCAACGCACGGACTGGTCCGGGCGGTGTTATCCGGGCCGAATTGCTTGACGACAATGGACACATCATCAAGGGGCATGGCCGCGCGGACAGCGATCCGTTCATCGGCGACGGATTGGATCAGCGTCTGACCTGGCGGGGTGAATCGGGCCTGCGCCACTATACGGGAAGAACCGTCATGTTGCGTCTGTATCTGGTTCAGGCAGAAGTATTCGGATTCCGCCAGGATGGCCGGAAGGAAGCTTTCAGCACTGAACGGGCGGCGCCGCCGGTTCAAGCGGGTTACTGCCGCAAGGCGCCGCAGATTGACGGAGTGCTGAACGAGGAATGCTGGCAGGATTTCACGCATTCGGGTGTAGCTGCCGATTTTGTGTGTTTCAATTGCCCGGAACCAGCCCCGGTGAAAACCCGGGCCCTGTTGACCCGGGACCAGGATGCCCTCTACCTTGCCATCGAATGCGCGGAACCGTTGAGCGACCGGTTGACGATGACCCGTTCGCCGGGGCCGGTGAATTATAACCGGGAAGATTGCCTGGAGTTGCGATTCACTACGCCGGCTGACCGGGAGGGTTTTTATTGCCAGCAGTTCTTCGTCACCGTCGGCGGTGCCATGGAACATAACCGCTTCAGCAAGGAAGCGGGTGGACTGGGTGGTAACATCAAGGACCCGTGGCAGGCGGCCACCGGGGTGGTGCCGGGGCATTGGGTGGCCGAGGTTGCCATCCCGTTTGCCACGTTCAAGACCCCATCACCCGCCGCCGGGGAACGATGGCAGATGAATATCATCCGGCATCGCCTGACCCCGGAAGGATACGAGGCTTCCTGCTGGGTCTCGCAACTTGGAAGTGTTCACCGGACGGACCTGACCGGTGATCTGGTCTTTGCGTGATCGGGTGGTTGACGAGATTTCATGAAAGGATGTTTCCGATGATGACGCAGCGCGAAAACCTGTTCCGGGCCGTGCGGTTCGAGCAACCCGAACGGATCCCGATGGTGTTTGTGTTCAACGGCGCGTGTTATAATCATTACCCACTTGCCGCGTTGGACGATTTGCGGGAAAGCCATCCCTACCTCTTCCCCGGGTTCCGGCGTTCAACGGGGACACCACCGGTCCAGAAACCACCCTCAAAACAGTCCTCGATCGATGCGTGGGGGGTAACCCTGGAGAGTCCGGAGGAGGGAATTGCGCCGGTCGCAACACGGCATCCCCTGGCGGATTGGAAAGCCTTCGACGGCTATGTGCCCCCGCCGCTGCCGGATTTGTCGGACGAGGAAAAAAAGCAGACAAACCTGGCGGCGAAAAACCGTCGCGATGCCGTTGCGAACGGAGTCGTGGTACAGGGCGGACTGGGGCACGGGCATACCTTCCTGCGACTGTGTGACCTGCGTGGATATGAGGCACTGATCTATGACATGGCGGACAACGAGCCGCGGTTGTGGAAACTGATTGAACTGGTGGAAGCCTGGAACGCGGCCCTTATCCGCTGTGCGTTGTGCCGGGGGGTGGAATGGATGGGGTATCCCGAGGATCTGGGCATGCAGATCGGCCCGATGCTCTCGCCGGAACACCTGCGCACCTACATCAAGCCAAGTTACCAGCGCCTGATGAAGCCGGCCCGCGACGCGGGGTGCATCATCCACATGCATTCAGACGGTGATATCCGGGACCTGGTGGATGACCTGGTTGACAGCGGTGTGCAGGTGGTGAACCTGCAGGACCTGGTGAACGGGATCGACTGGATCCGGCAACGGTTCAAGGGCAAGGTCTGTATTGATCTGGATATCGACCGTCAAAACGTGACGCGTTTCGGCAGTCCGGCAGACGTGGACCGGATGATCCGGGATGAGATCGCCACCCTGGGCAGCCGGGAGGGCGGGTTGATGATGATCTACGGCATGTATCCCGGCATTCCGCTTGAGAATGCCCGTGCCCTGATGGATGCCATGGAGAAATATTCCACCTACTGGACCTGAGTCTGACGCCCGTGTGAATCAGCGGGCGAGCACATCCACGGTGTTGCGGACCACCTGTTCGTCGCTCAGTCCTTCCACCAGCACGGGAGGAATCCGCACGTTCTGTTCGATCCGGCGCCGGATTCCGGCGAACACCTTCAACCGGGCATCGGGATGGAGCTGGTCGCGGCGCATCAGCGCGGTCACGGCGATTGCCTGCAGGCGTTGTGGGGCGGCCTGGCGCAGGCGGGCCACCAGTGCGGTATCGGAGCGGAACGAGTTGTATTTGCCGGCCAGCCAGTTGTCGAGGTCCGGTGCGGGTTCTGGCGGATGATAGACCACGAGGGTATTGGCCGCCCAGTCGCCCAGCCGCTGGCCGCGCAGGCTGGCAAAGGCGGCCAAGCCGCCCACGCCGTAGAAGACGGGAAAGCTGTCGGCGAACCGCAGAAGGTTCCGTACCAGCACCTGCTGGAACGTGAGGCGCAATCCCAGTTCGTCCACCACCTGCAGGCGTAGCAGGCGTTTGCCGATGGTCCGGCCCCGGTCCTGCCATTCCATGACGATGGGGTAACCGAACGAAAGGACAAACGAGGTGATCATGTAGACGGCGCCACCCCAGTCCGGCGCCAGTCCGGACAGCCGCTGGATCAGCATGCCCAGGACACCCCCCATGCTGGCCACCAGGAAGAGGTCGATGACCAGGGCCAGCAGGCGGCGGATGGGGTCGGCTATCCGGAGCCGGAAAACCACCCCCTCGGGTGTGCGGATGGTCAGGTGTTTGGCGGGTAGCAGGTTCATTCGGCAAGGTCTCCCGCGGGGTGCCGGCCGGTGCGGGCCAGGTACAGGGTCAATAAAAGCAACTCACAGCACCCGAAGAGGATCTTGGCCGTATAGGGGATGACCGGTTCATGGTACTGGGACAGGAAGGCTTCAACGAAACCGGACCATACCAGCAACAGGACCACCCCGCCGGTCAGGGTGGCAACATCCGGGATGACCAGCCGGAGGCGATCCCCGGCGGTTGCGCCGCGACCGATGCCCAGCAGGGCGCCGCCCAGGAGCAACCCGGCCTGGCCTGCCAGCAGGATGGCGGGAATCTCGGTTGCGCCATGCGGGAGAAGCCATCCGAGCAGGAACCGTGTCTGGCCGGCCATGATGTAATCCAGTGCGATGACACCCAGCATGATGCCGTTGGAAAACAGCAGGAGCATGGACCCGATTCCCGCCGTGATGCCGGCCGCGATGATGAAGAATGATACCTGCGTATTGTGTACGGCGTACCAGGCAGCGCCCTGCGCCTTGCGGCCGGCCAGTTCATCCTCCACGGACTGTTCGGCATCCTGGACCCGTTCGACGGGATTCTGAAGCAATTGGGGGAAGGGGATAAGGATTTCGCGTGAAGCGGGATCGAGGCCCAGCACGAGGGCTCCGGCAAGCGCGCCCGCCAGGGTGATGGCGAGGGCTACCTGGAATGCCGCGATCCGCCGGCGAAACGTTTGGGGCAGGGTGGTGGAGACGAAGGTTTGCAGGCGGAAGGTACGGGTTCCCTGCGCGGTGTCATGCAACTCGGCGTAGGCGCGGGCCACCAGCGATTCGAGATAATGTCGCATGGCGGGTTCATCCATCAGTCCACCCAGCCGTGCCAGGTCCGCCGAGGCCCGCTCATAGAGGTAGTGGAATTTCCGGATCTCCGCGAGGGAGAGGTGGTGGCCGGAGCGGGACCGGTCCAGCATGCGGTCCAGCGCCTCCCAGGAGGGTTTTCCGGCGGCGATAAACTGTCGCAAATCCACAATCATGCCGAGGTCCTCACAGGCGTTGTCGCCGCTTGATGTTCAGGTAGGCCTGCACGAGCGCATGGAGCAGGTTCCGTTCGTCGGTATGCAACACCTCCACGCCGGTGCGCTGGAGGGCGCCCTGCAGTTCCTTCAACCGTTGCCAGACGAGATGTCCCCCGAGCCGTTCGACCAGTTCGGCGGGCGCCTCGATGTCGGATCCGCTGAACAACGGACGGGCCAGGGGCGGTGTCAGCAGGGCGGTGAGCACCAGGTGCTGGCGGGTGAGCATGGGGACATGGGTGAGGAAATCCTCCGCCAGTACCGGGTCGGACAGATCGGTCATGATCATCAGGAGTGCCCGACGCCGTATCCGCAGGCGCAGGGCGCTGAACAGTTCGCGGAAATCGGGAGAGGCGAGGGCGGGCCGGGTCTGGAGCAGGATTTCCCGGCAGGCGGCCTGGTGGGCCCGTCCGGTTCCCGCGCGCAGGAACTGCCTGACCTGGCGGTCGAAGGTGACCAGGCCGAACCGGTCCGACTGGCGGTTGGCCACCCAACCCACGGATACGGCGGCAACCACGAGCCGTTCGAGCATGGGTTCGTCGGGAGCCGGCCGTGCCGAGAGCCGGGCGGAGTCCATCACCACATACACGTCCTGGGTTCGTTCCGCCTGGTACTGGCGGATGACGGGGCGTCCGCGCTTGGCGGTGGTCTTCCAGTGGATCGAGTCGTAGGAATCGCCGGGGATGTATTCCCGCAGTTTTTCGAACTCGCGTCCCTGACCGAGCAGGCGTTGAAGGTGCAACCCGCTGAATGGGCGGTCGAGGAAGAACGGCGCCAGTTGGCGGCGCGCCTCGCGCAGGTCCGGGTAACAGCGGATTTCGGTGTTGCAGGGGAATGTCTCGCGCAAAGCCCAGAAACCCAGCCGGGAGGATTGTTCCATGAACAGGCGTTCGATCCGGTAGCGGCCGCGGCGTACCGGCAGGCATGACCAGGCGGTACGGGTTGCCGACTGGCCGGCCGGGATGCGGATGGCCAGGGTGGGTGTGGTGGAACCGATGGCCGGATCCAGGGGAAGCCCGAGGATCATGTGGCCGGCATGTCCGGCCCGGTTCTGTATGATCAGGGGAATGGACCCGGGCCGGTGGCAGGTGATGCGGACAATCCCCGGCGCCTGGACGTGGAATGTGCCGCGCAATCGCCGGATGGACCAGGCGTCCGCCACCACGATTGCGCCGAATCCGGCGAGCATGGCAAGCACGGCCGGGCGGGTGTCGGGCAGCAGGCCGCCTGCCGCCACCACGGGTAGCAGGGCGAACATCCATCCGATCAGCCGTTGGCCGGGAATCACATGCATGGTGTCAGCGGGGAACCTCGGTTTCGTTGAGGATGGTGGTGACCACTTCCTCCACGGTCAGCCCTTCAATCTCGAACTCGGGGCGCAAGACAAGGCGGTGTGCCAGTACCGGGACGGCGATTTCCTTCAGGTCGTCGGGGGTGACGAAATCGCGTTCCTGCAGGGCGGCCCGGGCGCGGGAAGCCAGCAGGAAGGCCTGGGTGGCGCGGGGGCCGGCCCCGACCATGACGGCGGCATGGGACCGGGTGGCCCGCACGATGTCCACCAGGTAGGCGATCAGTTCCTCACGCACGGTGACCTGTTCCAGTATGGTCCGCAGGGAGGCGAGTTCATCGGTCCGGATCACGGGTTCGACCGAGCCGCCGGCCAGCACGTGTTCCGGTGCCTGCCGGCCCTGCATGCGGCGGGCCAGTTCCAGCTCGGAGTCGCGGTCGGGGCAACCCATCGGGATTTTAAACAGGAAGCGGTCCTTCTGGGCTTCGGGGAGGGGATAGGTGCCTTCGAACTCGATCGGGTTCTGCGTGGCGAAGACGGTGAAATCCGGTGACAGCGGATGGGTGTCGCGGTCGATGGTCACCTGTCGTTCCTGCATGGCCTGGAGCAGGGCCGACTGTGTCTTGGCCGGCGCACGGTTGATTTCATCGGCCAGCAGGAAGGTGGTGAAGACCGGTCCCCGCACCAGGGTGAACGCGGCGCTGCGCATGTCGAAGACGTTGGTGCCGATGATGTCCGCGGGCATCAGGTCCGGCGTGAACTGGATGCGCTGGAAATCGCAGCCGAGCAGGCGGGCCAGGGTGCGGACCAGCAGGGTTTTGGCGATGCCCGGCACGCCTTCGATCAACGCATGCTGGTTGGTGAAGATGGTGATCAGGGCGAGGTCGAGGGCGGCCTCCTGGCCGATGATCACGCGGGCGGCCTGGTGCCGCGCTTCGGCCAATACGTCACGCAGTCGGGTGGTATCCATGGTCGGGTCTCCTTGTTGCATCGGGTTTCGTTTGCGGGGTGTGAGCGGGGTCCCGCCGTCCGGCGGGATTCAAAAGGGATGCCAGGGTCCGGTAGCGGCGGACGATATCCGCTGCGCGGGGTGGTTTGTCGGGTTCATCGGCAAGCTGATCCACCGCCTGTTGCCAGGTGGCGGGGGGGACGCGTCCGGCGGTGGCATGCCAGGTATCGAGGCAGGTGCCCAGAAGGTTCCTGCGTGGGATGTGGCGGCGGAGGAGGTTGATCAGGGCGGTGACGGAATCCTGCCGGACGAACACGACCCGGCCGGTACGCGCGGAGGGCGGTGCCGGAACCAAGGGGCGGGAAATCCGTGCCAGGAGCAGGACGATGCACAAGGCGAACCAGATACCGGTGGGACCGAATCCCAGGGAACGGGCGCGGATCATGAATCCTTCCATGCGGCTGATACCCAGGTGCTGTTCGTCGAAGACAATCCGGGGATGGGGGCCGGCGATCCAGGCGATGAAGCCGGTTTGACGGTTTCGGAACAGCGCCTCGTTTGAGAGCAGGTACCCGGGTGAAACGAGCACGAGACGGCCGGCGCCGAGGGGGCGTTCCATCACCACCGGCTGGTTGTCGACCGTGTAGCGGGGGATCCAGGCGGTGGCCAGGTTGGTGAAGCACAAGCGGGTATGGCAGGGGATTTGTGTGGGCAGCCCGGTTGCGGATGTGGAATCAACCCGGTCGGCCGGTTGACCGAAGGCGGACTCGGGCAGGCGGGCAAAGGTGAATCCCCAGGTGGTATCGGCGCGCGGTGTTGCCGGCGTTGGGCTGCGGGTGCGGCGCAACCGGTTGGTGACAGGCGGACTGGATGGCAGGGGTTCCTTGATCAGGGGCTGGAAGGCAAAGACCACCCGTCCCCCTGATTTGACATGCTGAACCAGGGCGGCCTGTTCGGAGGCTGTCAGGAAGGCCATATCGTGCGGCATGCATCCCGCGAGCAGCAGGGTGGTGTCCGGGGGTGCCATCCATGATTCCAGGGGCTGGTAGAGGCGTTCGACAGTCCGGTTCTCCCAACGGGCCAGACTATCGTGGAGGATGCGGGTTCCCAGCGGGTCGGAACGGAGTGAGGAATAGGGTGGGAATGCGTCACCGGCACGGAAGCGGAGTCCCAGGAGGTGGATGGTGCCGATGGCCATCAGGGTCAGTGTGGCCAGCAAGGCCATGGGTCCCGTGAGCGAGCGTCTCATAACGGGTCACTCCCCTGGTTGACGGGTCCGGATGTTGATTGTGCAAGGTGTTGTTCCTGTTGTTCGATTTGGGCCAGGATGCCGGCATCCACCGGGTGGGTGCCGTACCAGATCCGTTCGACCGGTACGGTGATGGCCGTGAAAAGGGGTGGCAGATCGGGGTGACCGGCCTGGTGCCGCTGGAGTTCCCGGAGGTAGTCATGGTTGGATTTGTGGCGGGCGAGACGGATCAGCCCGGAAGATGCCAGCCGGGCCAGGCAGGCGAGCAGGAGGGTGCGAACTGCCAGCCGGTATTCACCCTGGCGGGCCAGGGTATGGGTCAGGATCAGCCAGGCATCCTCGGGGCGTTCATCGGCCTGGGTCTGTTCAGTGATGGCGGGGAGCGGTTCGACGAGGGGGATGGATTCGGTGGGGGTGGCTGCCATGCGTCGCCTGAACCGCCAGGCCAGCAGTGCAAGCCCGGATGCCACGAGCGCAATAACGATGAACCAGAGGGTTTGGATGGATAGCTCCCAGTTTCCGGGATCCCGGGGGGGCGGTTGGTCCGTGTTTTTGAAGAGTGCTTCCAGCCAGTCGGACCAGCGTTGCAGGGTGGGTTCGATCCAGTGCCAGAGTTGTTCGAACGCCTTGCCGATATCGCGGAAAAATGCAACCAGCCAAACGGTGCTGTCGGTGGAGGTTTCGGTTTCGGTCCGGGGTAATCGCCAGGTGAATTGGGGATCGGCAAGGGTATGGCGGATGGCCGCGTCAAGCGCGACGGTGTCGGCCGAAACGTCCGATGCTTCCGCGCCGGTTACCGTCGGGGCGGTTGCCAGGCATAGGATCACCGGGAGGATGAACAGGCAATGGTTCAATCGGTGTCCTCCGCCTGCAGGTCGGCCAGCAGATCGGCCCCGCTCTCGATGGATTCCGACTCGAAGCAGCGGAGCAGGTAGGCGGTCTTGACGACCGGATCCAGTACCATGGCGGACAGGACCATCAGGGTGACGGGAAACGTGGTGTTGAACACGATGGCCAGACCGGCCGTCTGAAAAAGGGATTGAATGCCCAGGACGCGGTGAAGGATCTCGGGCAGGCCGAGCAGGAGAAAGGCGATGTTGCCTGCCACCACGCAGCCGACCGGGCAGAGGGGGATCGTGGCGATGCATAACAGGGCCAGCATGAGCATCAGCCAGAATGGACCGCTGATGTCCTGGATGTCGGGTGTCATCGTGATGGCGATGCCGGCCGACGTGAAGCCGAGCCCGATCGCGAGCGCGAGCAACCAGGGGCCGATCAGCCAGATGATCAGCAGGCTGTGGGTGGTGCGTTCCCGGGCATACCGCCAGGCCTTGCGTGCCAGGGCCAGCGGGGAATCGGTGCCGTCGTCCAGGGCGGTTGTGTTCTGGTGGAATCCGTAGACGAGATGGAACGGCATGAGTACCAGCAGGGAGAGGGGGATGAGCAGCAAGCCGGCGGGTTGCAGGATGGCCTGGTTGGTCAACCGTCTCCACCGGGTGTGGAATGAGCCGTGCGGTTCATTCCGGCGGAGCAGGTGGTGGCGCAATCCCGTGGTGAAGGAAGCCTGCCAGTATTTCATCCAGAGGAAGAGAAGGGCCAATACCAGGGAGAACGGCAGGCAGCGGGCGGGGGCGAAGGCGCTCCGGCTCATGTCGGTCCAGAAATACAGGAAAGCGAGGGCAAACGGCACGGTCCCGATGAAGTAGCGGGCGGTTACGGAAGCCGGAGCCAGCCGCAGCAGGTCCAGTGAATGCCCCACGGTATCCCAGGCGGATGTGCGGAATCTGTCAGGGGGCGGCATCGGATGCCTTCCAGTAACGGCCTTCGTGAACGGCTGACGGGATGTTCAGCAGGATCTGGCCGAGCCCGTAAAAAATCATCCATGCCAGGAGTATGCCGGCCGCGGCAGCGAGGCCGGCCCTGTGCAACCGGGATTGGGAACGGGGCGCCTGCCGGCCTGCCAGGAGGCAGGCGGAGCAAATCACCCGACCGTGATGTTCGGTCACGCATTCCCTGCAGAAATGGCGGGCGCATACCGGGCAACGGGCAGCCGCTTCCCGGCCGGGATGATTAAAACAGCGCTGCTGTGCCGGATGGGTCATGGTGGTGAGGGGGGCGGGGGCGGATGGCCGGACTGTCTGCGGTATAGTTGCACCAGGCCCATGGATCCGGTGAGTCCGGCCATCAGGGCGGACAGGACGAGAAAGGACGTGGTGATCATTGAGGTGCCGGCGGGGGGATATAATACCTGCAGCAGCGATGCGGGGCTGGAGTGATTCCAGGTGGGTAACCGGAACATCATCAGGGATGAGTGGAATGAATAGGCCAGAACGAGGTATACGAGCGTGGTCCAGGTAAGGCCCTGGATGGTGTTTGGCAGCCGGGTTCCAGCCTGCCGGCTGAGTGCCAGGATCAGACTGGTCAGGAGGGCGATGGACAGGATCAATCCCGTGATCAACATGACCGGCGCCGTGGAATGGAACCGGAACAGGCTATGCGCCAGATCCACCAGCAGCAGGGCAAACAAGACCGTGTGGGCGTGTCCCCGGTAGGGGCGGAACGGGAGGACCGGGATGGTTGCCGTATCGGTGGCTGGTGTGGAGGATGTTTCCGGCCCGCGCCCGGATGGAGCGGCTGAATCCGTCGCGAATGCCTGCAGGGCGGCTGGATTCAGGGTGCCCTGGGCGGATTCCACCGGTTGGCGGACGGCGGCAATGAAGCGGTTGGCGAGGGGCAGGCGGTTTAGGGGTTTTAGCGGTAGGGACTGGACGGCAGACTGTATCCATGTATCGCAGGTGGGACCACGGTGCGCATTGATCAAAAGACCGAGTCCCGGGATCCAGGCGATGAGGAATACGATCAGGGCGGCCGGGGGAGGCGACTGTTTTACCGCCAGGACAGCCGCGAGCAGCAAGATGGCCAGGGTGAAGGTTCCCAGCCAGGCTGCGTAGATCCGGTTCCAGACCGTGCGCCGGACAATCACGGCCTGGATGTCGCGGAAATACAGGCGTCGATAGGTTTCCCGGTAACCCTCCTGGCGGACCAGGAGCAGGTGGTCGGGGCCGGTAAACAGGCGGTGCCGGATCCGGTAAGCGAGCGATGATTCAAGGGTACTGCGCCCGAACGGTTGGTATGATGGGGATTCCGCCGTCATGCCATGTCATCCAGCATGAGGTGGATAATCCATAGGCCCAGTGCGAATTCAGCCAGTGCCAGGAGGGCCGCCAGGATCATGGGCCAGCGCCGTTGCGGGAGTATTCCGGGCGGTTGTCGGATGGCGTGGATGGCGTAGCCGAACGCGATGGGGGCGGTTATGGCCAGAAACGGGAACACCAGGAGCGGGAGGAGTGTGAGGGTCCAGGCAATCTGCTGGTAGAGGATGCGTTCCGTGGTGAGATTGGGCAGGGCGCCGTCATGTTTCTGCCGGCTGAGGCAGGCTGCGCAGACGTTCCGGCCCATGCGGTTGATCCGGCACAAGGCGCAGAGGAAACGACCGCATTCCTCGCAGGCCGCCACCGCCTTGCGGCCTGCGTGATGGAAACAGGAGGCATCGCCTTCCGCAACCGGGACCGGCAGGTCGGGATCCGGCTGGTGCGTGTGGAGGAGCGCTGGAAAGACGCAGGCCCGGATGGCGGACCCGCATTGCGTGCACAACGACATCGTGTCGGTGTTCAAGGCGAACCAGGGCAGTTCCTGGCGGCATTTCGGACAGATTACCCGGGTGTTCGTGCCCGTTGTTTCCGTCATGCCGTCTGGCCCCGGTTGTTACCGTTAAACATCGGTCCGGATGACGCGCGTGTCGCATATCCGGTCGTGCAGCGTTCGTTTTTCATCGTCGAATGCCGCCATCAGGTATCCGATGTAGAGGATGATACCGCTCAACATCTCGGCGAAGAACCTGCCGCAGGCGCGGGAATAGGACACCGGGGACCCGTCAGCGCGTATGATCTTCAGCTTGCAGGCCATCTTGCCCGGTGTCCGCCCATAGCGACCGACAAACCAGGTGGCGTAGGCAATCTGTATGGTCATCTGGATGACAAAGAGCACCAGTTGGACCAGGATGGCGGCGTCGGAGGAGTTCTGGATCATGATGGCAGACATTATGCCACCCATGAAGGAGAAGACCATGTTCACGACGCCCAGGATCAGGCCGTCGATGAATTTGGCGGCGAACCGGATCCAGAAGCCGGCGTATTCGTAGATGCCGGGCAATGTGACGCCTTCCTGGACACGCTGGAAGAACGTGTCCTTGCAGGCGGCGCAGACGAATTTGCCTTCGTACGCGACCAGATCCTCCATGGGGAAGGGACGCTGGCATTCGCAGCAGTTGGCGGAAGCCGGTGTTTCGGCTGCGGCCGGTTCGGGCACCAATAGGGCCGGTTCGGAAGCCGGACCCGAAGGTCCCTGGATGGTGCGGTAAGGCGCCCAGGCTTTCATGGTCTCGTTCCAGACCAGGGTTTCCGGCAGGACGGTTCCCGCACTGATTTTGGCGTCAAATGCTTCCTGGGTGAGGGGGCCGACCGGCTGATTATTCTCGGCAACATACCATTGCATACGGGAACCTCCGTTTCGTTCGTTGAACCATACCGCATGTGGTGCAGGGAAATCCAGTCAGGAAATGACGATTACACGCTTGTCAGGAACGGACTCGGGGGCCTATCATGCGCCGCGTTATATACAGGTTTAACCGTGGTTTTGAAGGTGGGGGGGCGGGAATGCAGACGCGAGCGGTTCGGATTCATGGGGAAAATGACATTCGACTCGATACGTTCGAGTTGCCGGACATCCGGGATGATGAAATCCTGGCGGATGTGGTGACGGACAGCATCTGCATGTCCTCCCACAAGGCGGCCATCCAGGGGCCCGCACACAAGCGCGTGCCCAACGATGTTGCCCAGCACCCCACGATTCTCGGGCATGAGTTCTGTGGAACGGTCCTGAAAGTTGGTTCCCGATGGAAGAACCGTTTCAAGGAAGGTCAGAAATACAGCATCCAGCCGGCCCTGAGCATTCCGGGCCGTGAACTTGATGCGCCGGGGTATTCCTTCCCGTTCATCGGCGGGAGTGCCACGCATATCGTGATCCCGAAGGAAGTGATGGAGCGGGAATGCCTGCTGGCCTACGACGGGGACGCCTACTTCAAGGCATCGCTGGCGGAACCGGTTTCGTGCATTATCGGGGCCTTCAAGAGCCAGTACCATTTTCGGCAGGGAGTCTATACGCACCAGATGGGTATACGGGACGGCGGATCCATGACGATTCTCGCGGGTGCCGGCCCGATGGGGTTGGGCGCGATCGATTATGCCCTGCATGGCCCGCGCAAACCCAAGCGCCTGGTGGTGACGGACATTGATGATGCCCGCCTGAACCGGGCATCGTCCCTGTTCCCGCCGGAATCGGCGGCGCGGGATGGGGTGGAACTGCGCTATGTGAACACGTCCGGCCAGGATGCGGTTGCCCTGCTCAAGTCGGTCAACGGCGGGGATGGATATGACGATGTGTTCGTGTTTGCGCCGGTCGCGCCGCTGGTGGAGCAGGGATCGGCCCTGTTGGGGTTCAATGGATGCCTGAACTTCTTTGCCGGCCCGTCCAAGGCCGACTTCAAGGCTTCGATCAATTTCTACGAGGTGCATTACAGCGGTCACCATATCGCGGGATCGTCCGGCGGAAACACCGACGACATGCGCGATGCGCTCGAGCTGATGGGGCGGAACCGGATCAACCCGGCCGTCATGATCACCCATGTCGGCGGCATGGATTGCGTGGTGGACACGGTCATGCGGCTGCCGTCGATACCCGGCGGCAAAAAGCTGGTGTATACCCGGATTGCCCTGCCGCTGACGGCGCTGGATGATTTCGGGAAAGCCGGCGCTGCCAATCCGTTGTTTGCGGAATTGGACCGGATTACCCGGGCGCATAACGGGCTGTGGTCGACCGAGGCGGAGCAGTACCTGCTGGCCCATGCCAAACCGATTGACAGTGCGACATGATCTGTAGGCGGGGGACCGGTCCCCGACGAGGAGTTGCCGACTATGAGTAATCTGGACACGGCCTGGATCACGGGCATTCGAATGGGTGTTTGCCGGGTGAGACGCCGGGCCGGGCAGTTACCGGTGGTGCTGGCCGTGGATACCGGGCCGAAAGCTCTGGACCTGGCTGCCCGGGCAGGGGCATTGCCGGACGCCTGCCGGAAAGCGGGGTTGCGCGGTGTAACCGTGCCGGATGGATCGAATCCGGTGGTGCTAGCCGGCGCTGTTGAATCTGCCTGTGCGGGTGGTATTCCCGATGTGGTGGCGGTGACCGGATGCGGCGTGGCGGCGGTGGCGGACGGGCCGGAGACTGCCCGGTTGCGGTTGAAAGCCTGCCTGGAAGGGGTGGCCATTGAACCGAAGGGTACCCGTCCCCTGTCTGCCGGCCGGCTGGCCGGCCAGGTGGTACTGGTGACCGGTGGGGCCCAGGGATTCGGCAAGGGGATTGCAGAATCCCTGATCCGGGAAGGCGCGGCGGTGGTGGTGGCTGATTTGAACGAGGCGATCGGGGTGCAGACCGCGGATGAATTGAACCGCATGGCCGGCGGCGCCGTTGCCCGGTTTGTGCGGATGGATGTGACCAGCCTGGCGTCGCTGGAAACCGGGGTGGCCGAGACGGTCCGGGTCTTTGGTGGACTCGATATCCTGGTGGCCAATGCCGGCGTGCTGAAGGCGGGATCGATTGAGGAATTGGATGAACGGGCCTTCGACCTGGTGACAGCGGTAAACTACAAGGCGTATTTCCTCTGCGTTCGTGCGGCGGTTCCCGTGATGAAACTCCAGCGGGCCTTATGCCCGGGAATCTGGATGGATGTGGTCCAGATCAACTCGAAATCCGGACTGGAAGGCAGCAACAAGAATTTTGCCTATGCCGGGAGCAAGTTCGGCGGGATCGGGTTGACGCAGTCGTTTGCCCTTGAGCTGGTGGAGTACGGGATCAAGGTGAACTCGATTTGTCCGGGCAACTACTACGAGGGGCCGTTGTGGTCCGATCCTGAAAAAGGCCTGTTTGTGCAGTACCTGCGTACCGGGAAGGTGCCGGGCGCCAAAACCATTGATGACGTCAAGGCCTTCTACATGGGCAAGGTGCCGATGCGGCGGGGATGTTCTCCACTGGATGTGACCCGGGCGATTCTCTACCTGCATGAGCAGGAATACGAAACGGGCCAGGCTTTGCCGGTGACCGGCGGCCAGGTCATGATGAATTGAGTCAGCCGGATTTTGCGGTTTCGACCAGGGCGCGGAGGTTTTCCTCGGGCGTTTCGCGGCCCACCTGGTCCCCGGTTCCTACTATGACGCGCGGGTTTCCGCGGAACGCTTCCAGGATTTCGCGGACTTCGCGCCGCACATCGTCCGGGGTGCCCCGGATCAGGGTTTCCACCGTGTGCACGTTGCCGTTCATGGTGGTCCGGCCGCGGAGCAGCCGTTCCACCGTACGTAATTCGTCCAGGCCGTTGACATCGCCGCCCGGCGGACGTTCAAACGGGCATACGCAATCAATCCCGGTCCCGGCAAAGTCGGCGACGGTTTCCATGCACTTGCCGTGAAAATGGATGTGCAACAGGCGTCCGTGCCGGTGGGCTTCCTCGGCGACGGCGCGGATGATCGGTTTGTCCCATCGCCTCCAGAGTTCGGGACCGATCAGGGAATTGCAGCTCCAGGAACACCCGATGCAGAGGCTTTCCAACGGGGTTTGCGTGCAGATGCGGCGCACGGTCCGCACCATGCGGTCCCGGTAACGTTCGTGCAAGGCTTCGAGCCGGGGAAGGAAATCGGGATCCAGGAAATCGTAAACGCCGGTTTCAAATCCGCCGTCCCGGCCGCCGGCAACAAAATCAAAGAAGGGGACCCCCAGCCAGGCTTCCAGCAGATAGGCGTCCCCTACATCCTCCCAGGCGCGGATCAGCGGGGAACAGTCCATGGTGTCGGGGTCGCCGCCGAACGCCGCGATTTCCCAGGCCGGGAAGTCGTGGTCGCGGTCCTTGACGGCACCCTCGAGACTCCAACCGGGTTCATCCCGGCTGATCCGGCTGACGGTGCGTAGATCGCCCTTCGGGGTGGAGGTGGTCGTGACGGTTTCCAGGGTGTTGTTGTCGATCCATCGTTCGGTTGAACGGGAGGTGACCTGGGGATTGGCCGGGCCGCAGAAGGCGATGCCCCAGCCTTCGCAATCGAAGGCCTGGAAGGTTTGCTTGAGCGCCTGGTGGAACGGTATCTCGCGGGCGAAACGGATCATATCGAGACCGAGCAGCCTGGCCGGATAATAATACCAGAATTCGGGAGCAATGGCGGGCCGGTCGTTGGGAACGCCGCGGTAGGCGTTGAGCATGCGTTGTTTGCCGGTCATGTCCGGTGGCTCCCGCCGGAATCGGCCGGTCCGGACCAGATGAAACGTGTTGCGTGATACGTCCATCCCTTTCCGGGTTGTTCGCGGTGTCGGGAGCCGGTGCGGATCATGGCCTGGGTTTCTTCCCAGGTTTTTACGCCGCTGATCGAGTCGGGCACTTGGACATTCTGTGCGCCGACGCAGCAGGCGGTGGCCAGGGCTGTTTCGGGATCGGCGCCACGGAGCAGGGCGGCGAGGAATCCCGCGATGGCGTTGTCGCCGGAACCGACGGCGGCCACCACCCGGTCCACGTGGAACACCTCGTGCCAGAGGATCCGGCCGGCCCAGGCGTTGGGATTGGCGGGTGCGGCGCGGCCAAGTGCCTGGAGGGATGACCGGTCCGCAGTGAGCAGGATCATGCCGCGCATGCCGCATTTAAGGAGGGCCATCCGGGCGCCCAACCGGAGGAGTTCGCGGCCGAGCCATAGGAAATCGTCCGGCACATAGGCTTCCAGCGGGTCGCGGCCATGCGCTGCCTGCTGGAGCGCGTCGAAGCGTGGCCGGTTAAGCATGAACATGGCCTCCTCGGCGCTGAAGGGGGCGATGTCCACGTAAGGCAGTACCCGGTTGAGTATGGTCTTCCAATCAGCCTGTCCGGCGGGGGAGGCGGGGTCCGGTAGTGCCATGTCGAGGCTGGTGGTGGCCCCGCATGACTTGACTGTCCGGAAAATGGTTTCCGTTTCATGCCCCTGGTTTTCGAACAGGCGGCGCATCAAGGGGGGGTACCCGAGGTGGAATAGGCGTGTGGTCCGGATGAGGTCGTAGTTGATGTCGGCGGAGCAGAAGGTGTCGTTGGCGCCCGGATGGTGCAGGAATATCCGGTCGATGCCGCGGGGGGCCATGACCACCGTGTAGGAGGAATGTTCGCCTTCGACCGTGGTCAACGCCTGTTCGGCCCGGTATTGCGCGAAGATCGAGCGGATGCCGGACCCGAAGGCATCGTTGCCGATTTTGCCCATCAGGCCGGTATGGATGCCCAGCTTGATCAGCGGGATGCCGACGTTGGAAACGGCGCCGCCGGTGCAGAATGCGGTGGATTCGATGTTGAGCAGCTTGCCCGGAACGAACACCTGCTCGACGGTACCGCCCGGGTGACTCAATTCCGGGATGATATCCAGGCATACATGGCCGGCCACAACGGCATCATACGCTTTTTCAGACATGGTTGATCCTGCCCTGGAGCGATTCAAAAACGGGGGTATATTTACCTTACTCCGGGATGGAATTCCAGAACGGAATCAGCGGTTTGGCCCGGTTGATTAATCCGGGGTGCAACTGATAACCGGGTTGACGAGAGGGGCGGGTTTATTTCATGCTAGGAGGCATGAAAGTACTGGTGATCGGTTCAGGCGGGCGTGAACACGCGTTGGCATGGAAATTCAGCCAGGATCGGGATCCGCCCGAGTTGTTCTGTGCTCCCGGCAATGCGGGCACGGCAACCTTCTGCCGGAACGTGGCGATCAAGGCGGACGATATCCAGGGTCTGTGCGAATGGGCCCGGACCAACCGGCCGGATCTGGTGGTGGTGGGCCCTGAAGTTCCCTTGTGTGCCGGGATTGCCGACCGGTTGCAATTCCTGGGTGTGGCGGTTTTCGGTCCACGGCAGGATGCCGCCCGTCTCGAAGGCAGCAAGATTTTCTCCAAGGATGTCATGGAATCGGCCGGGGTTCCCACGGCGCGATCCTGCCGTTTCCGGGACAGTCGTTCCGCGCTCGATTATTTGAAAACCCTGCCGCCACGCGTGGTGGTCAAGGCGGACGGCCTGGCTGCCGGCAAAGGGGTGGTGGTGGCGGAACGGCATGCGGAGGCGGAGCAGGCCATTCATGACATGCTCGATGGCCGCATGTTCGGTGATGCCGGGACGGAAATCCTGGTGGAAGAGTTCCTGGAAGGTGAGGAAGCTTCCATCCTGGCACTGGTGGACGGCAACCGGGCGGTCTTGCTGCCGGCATCCCAGGATCACAAGCGGGTGGGGGATGGAGACACGGGGCCCAACACGGGCGGGATGGGCGCCTATTCGCCGGCCCCGGTGGTAACCCCGGCGCTCCGGCCGCTCATCGAGGAGCAGGTTTTCAATCCCATGCTCCGGGAATTGTCGCGTCGTGGAATCCGTTACCAGGGGGTCCTGTATGCCGGGCTGATGATCGGGCCGCAGGGGATCAAGGTGTTGGAGTTCAACTGCCGGTTTGGCGACCCTGAAACGCAGGCGGTTCTGCCGCGGCTGGACGGTGACCTGGTGCCCTTGTTGCAGTCCTGTGTAACGGGTACCCTGCAGGCCGGCCAGGTGAAACAGCGTTCTCAAGCCTGCGTGTGCGTGGTGACGACTGCCGGCGGGTATCCGGGGCATTATGCGAAGGGTACGCCGATCGATGGCCTGGCAGCGGCGGCTCGGATTCCCGGTGTGGTGGTGTTTCATGCTGGGACCGAACTGAAGGATGGCCGGGTGGTGACCAGTGGTGGGCGGGTCCTGGGGGTGACGGCCCTGGGGGATACCCTCCAGGTCGCTGTATCGCGCGCCTACGAGGCCGTTACGGCTGTACGGTTTGACGGGATGCACTATCGCCGTGATATTGCGGCCCGCGCGTTGAACCGGAAACCGGCCTGATGGATGGTGGTTCAAACAGGGGGGATTCATGAAGTCGAAACGTCCGGCGGCGGAAGTCGCCATTATCATGGGCAGTGATTCCGATTGGGAATTTCTCAAGGATGGGGCAAAGACCCTGCAGGCTTTCGGGGTGTTATTTGACGTGCATGTGATGTCGGCGCACCGGACGCCGGAAGCCGCGGCCCGGTTTGCCAAATCAGCAAGTGGGAAGGGGCTCCAGGTTATTCTCGCGGCAGCCGGCGGTGCCGCCCATCTGGCGGGCGTTATTGCGGGGCATACGATCCTGCCGGTCATCGGCATCCCGGTCAAAGGCGGCGCCTTGA
>MHBQ01000124.1:6201-9529 GCA_001803315.1 Lentisphaerae bacterium RIFOXYC12_FULL_60_16 | reverse complement strand
CAACCGTGACCCTGGGCAGTGCCGGTCCGGTCAATGCCGCGTTGCTGGCGATCCAGATCCTGGCACTCAGCCGGCCGGACCTGGCCCGGCGTCTGGTCAAGCACAAGCAGGACATGAAGCACAAGGTCACGCGCGGACATGCCCGCGTGCAGAAGGCCCTGGCCGGACTGGAGTGAACGTTTTGATGATGCGAGGGTTTCCAGGGTGGATGCGGTGGCTGGTTGCCGGGCTGATCATCCTGGGGTCCGGCATGCCGGCCTGTGCGGAAGCGCCGCTCTCCCTCAGCCGCCTGATTGCTTTCCTGGCCGGGCAGGGGGTGGCGGTTGAAACGGGACGGATTGGCCGGGTGGCGGTCGATGCCGTGCTGCGTCATGTGGATCCGGGCGCTGTCCTGGTGTCGGGTGATGCCACCAACCGTTTACCCGTGGCGGGTGCGTGTCATTCCGAATCGTGGTTGCACGGCATCGGGTATGTCCGCATGACGTCCCTGACTCCTGAAACGGCGGTGAAGACTGCGGATTTTATGGCGGGCTTGCAACGACCTGCCGGGCATATACTGGATTTGCGTCAGGCGGGGGGTGATTCCCTGGAGGCGGTCGAACGGGTGGCGGGTTGCATGGTGCCGGAAGGTTCGCCCCTGTTTTCCGTGGTGGATGAACGGATCGGGGCCACCAACCTCCATGTTTCCCCGGGACCGGAACCGGCGGTCCGGGTTCCGTTCATGGTGCTGGTGGACAACCAGACACGAAATGGCGCCGAGATTCTTGCCCGGATATTGAAAGGACGTCCGGATGTTTTTGTCATCGGGACCACCACCCGGGGGGAAGCTGCGATCCGGCAATGGATTCCGGTACAGACCAACTGGCATGCCTGGATCCGGTCGGTTCGCGTCCAGGCTCCGGCCGGCATGATGGATTGGCCGGCCCAGGTTGACCCGGATATTGTTTCACCGCGTTCCGGGGCGGAAAGTATCGCGGCGCCGCCGGTTCCGGACACGGATGATTCGGAGCGGCCGATATCGGAGCAGGCCCGCCAGGATCGGGAATTGATGCGGCGGGTTTCCGGAGATCCACCCCTGGCCAGGGCAACGGATATCCTGCTGGGGTTGGCCGCCGTGAGACCTGTCGACCATGAATACGCCACCAGTCATTCGAACGAACGCCCTCGCTGAATCCGGGGTGATAGCGTCGGCTGCCCGTGTGTTGCGGGCAGGCGGCCTGGCCGTGGTGCCGACCGACACCGTGTATGGCGTGGCGGTCCGCTGGGGTGATGCCCGTGCCCTGGAACGTTTGTACCAGGCCAAGGCGCGGGATGCGCGCAAGCCGATACCCTGCCTGGCGTCAGGCCTTGCGGCGGTGCGTGCGGCCGGGGTGTCGCCGTCGGCGGTTGAAGAGCGGCTGATGGTATCCTTGTGGCCGGGGCCGCTGACAATCGTGCTTGCAATTGGGGGCGGCACCCGGGAAGGTTTCCGTGTTCCGGACCACGGGCTGGTTTGCCGTCTGGCCGCTGCCTGTGGCGGCGTGATGCGGGTGACCAGCGCCAATGTCAGCGGTGAGCCGCCGGCTTTGGATGCGGCTGATGCCATACGGGCCCTGGGTGATTCCGTGGACCTGGTGTTGGATGACGGTCCCAGCCGTGGTGGTGTTCCCAGTACGGTGGTCCGGGTGGACGATGGTGTCATCCGCGTGTTGCGGCCGGGCGCCATCACACCTGCCGTTCTGGCCCGGGTGGGCCGGGTTCCGGTTGTGGACGGGCAGGATGGGTGATCAGGTGGACAGGATGACCAAAAACCAGGTGCGCCAGGTTGTTTTTGTTTGTACCGGGAACATCTGCCGCAGTCCCATGGCGGAATACCTCCTGCGTACCCGCCTCGGGCCCGACACCGAATGGCAGGTGGCATCGGCGGGTGTCTCGGCGGTGGATGGCCTGCCCCCCAGTCGTCCCGCCGTGCTGGTGATGAAGGAATTCGGCGTGAACATAGCCGGGCACCGGAGCCGTCTGCTGACTGATTCGGTGGTCCGTCCGGCCGACTTGCTGGTGGCCATGACCGCCGCCCATCACCGGGACATCGTGCAACAGTTTCCCTTTTCGAAGGCCAACGTGTACCTGCTCAAAACCTTTCTTCCGGGTGGGCCGGAAGGCGATGTGCTGGATCCCATTGGCTTATCCGACGATGTGTACCGGGCGGTCCGGGACGAAATTGACGTGGCCCTGACGGGCCTGATAGCATTCATGCATGCGGTGAACCGATCGACGAGAGAAGGATTATGAAAATAGCGGTTGGCAGTGATCATGGTGGGTTGGCGGTCAAGCAGATGGTGGTTAAAGAACTGCAACGACGCGGGATGGACGTGGAGGATTACGGGTGTTTCAGCGGTGACTCCGTGGATTACCCGGATTATGCGCACATGGTGGCCCGCCGGGTGGCGACCGGAACGGCGGCGCGCGGCGTGCTGGTCTGCACCACGGGGATCGGGATGTCCATCGTGGCGAACAAATATCCGGGGATTCGTGCTGCCCTGTGCCTGGACGTTGACATGGCGACCCGCTCCCGTTCACACAATGATTCCAACATCCTGGTGCTGGCCGGCGCCCTGACCCCGGTCGACCGCCTGGTCCCCATGCTGAAGGCGTGGCTGGAAACCCCGTCTCCCGTCGAGGAACGGCATGTTCGCCGGGTCCGCAAGATGCAGGGTGCCTGTGATGCCGCGGCTGAAACGTGTGCGGTGGGCATGGTGGATCCCGAGCTGTTCACCCTCATGGAGCATGAAGTCCAGCGCCAACAGGAAACCCTGAATTTCATCGCCTCGGAAAATCATGCTTCCGCCGCGGTTCGCCAGGCGCAGGGGTCGGTGTTGACGAACAAGTATGCGGAAGGGTATCCCGGGAAGCGGTGGTACAACGGGTGCCGCTGGGTGGATGCCGTCGAGCAGCTGACCATCGACCGGGCCTGCCGGTTGTTCGGCGCCGAGCATGCGAACGTCCAGCCGCATTGCGGCAGTTCGGCCAACATGGCCGTGTATTTCTCGATGTTGTCGCCGGGGGACACGATCCTGGCCATGAACCTGTCGCACGGTGGCCACCTGACGCATGGTTCCGACGTGAATTTCTCGGGCCGGCTGTTCCATGTGGTGCACTACGGGGTCTCGCCTGAAACCGAGCGGATAGACTATGACGCCCTGGCCCGACAGGCGCGCGAATGTCGTCCACGGCTGATTGTGGCGGGTGCGAGCGCCTATCCCCGCATCCTGGATTTCGAGCGGTTCAGTGCGATTGCCAAAGACGTGGGGGCCCGCCTGCTGGTGGACATGGCCCACATAGCGGGTCT
>MHBQ01000124.1:0-6169 GCA_001803315.1 Lentisphaerae bacterium RIFOXYC12_FULL_60_16 | reverse complement strand
CGTATGCCGCCGATATCGATAAACAGGTGTTCCCGGGACTGCAGGGGGGGCCCCTGATGCACACCATCGCCTCGAAGGCGGTTTGTTTTCATGAGGCGCTGCAGCCGGCTTTTGCCGACTACGGCCGCCAGGTGGTCGCCAATGCGGCAGCCATGGCGGAAACCTTCCAGTCCGCCGGCCTGAAGCTGGTGTCGGGTGGCACGGACAACCATCTCATGCTGATCAACTTGGACCCCTTCGGGGTTACCGGGAAGGATGCGGCCGCCGCGCTGGATGCCGCCGGCATCGTGGTCAACAAGAACACGATCCCCTTTGACAAGCGGAGCCCCTTTGTGACCAGTGGCATCCGGATCGGTACACCGGCCATCACCACCCGGGGCATGAAGGAGGCGCAGGCCCGGACTGTGGCGCAGTGGATTGCGGACCTGGTTCGCAATCCAACGGATACCGGTCGTATCAAGGCGACCCAGGCGCAGGTGATGAAACTGGCGTCGGCGTTCCCGGCGCCCTGACGCCGGTTACTTCATCCCGAACATCTGCTGCTTGAGATCGAGGTAGTACAGGTAGTCGTCCGGCTTCACGTCGGGCGGACACCGGTGATCGCAGAACGGGATGTAGCCGCCGCGTTCGACCAGCGGGACCAGGGTTTTCATGTAGGCCTTGATGGCCTTCTTCCCCTTGATCATCTCCAGTTTGTCGAACCCGCCCATGATGCGCAGGTCACGGCCGTATTCCTTGAGGAGGACGGCGGGATGCACGCAGCTGTTGACTTCGTAGGGGAAGAGGCAGTTTACCCCGGCCTTGAGAAAACCCGGCAGCAGGGGGCGGACATCGCCGTCACAGTCGATGTACCAGAGGTCGATGCCGGCCTGGTGCAGTTTGCGGCCGATCCGTTCGTACCGGGGCACGACCACCCGCTCGAAGAATTCCAGTGACACGATGGGCCCGTTCTTGAAACAGATATCCTCCCAGCCGGCGGCGTAATCGAAGGCGATGTGGGGCAGGATCTGGTCCAGGGAATGTTCCACGAGCTGGCAGGCGGTTTCCACCATGTCCTCGACCATGTCGGGGTAATCGTAGCAGGCGTAGGCCAGTCCCTCGAAGGTCAGCATGTCGCGGATGCGGCCGATCATCGAGCCGCACCAGATGCCGAGGGGATAATCGCGGTCTTCCGGGTGCGCCTTCCGGATGGCCGGCACGTCGATCCGGCGGACCGGATCGTCCAGGCGCAACCGTTCCGCCTTGCACTGCTTCCAGTCGTGGGGTGTGACGATGGAAGCCTTGATGTAGTGGGGGATGGTGTCGTGCCCATCCTTGGGAATCTCGGCGAGAAGTCCATCATTGTTCATGATGATCTTCTTGTCGGCGGTTTCCGAGATCACGCGGTTCTCGAAGACGGGATGCATCCAGACATTGCCGCCGGTGGCGGAAATCAGGTCAAAGCTGAAGAACTGGTCGGCCTCGGCGTTGGACTTTATGCCGTTATCGCGGAACAGCGCCCATTCCTGGAAGTTTTCCTGCCAGTAACCGAATTCCATGTTGAAGCAGCGGTCCACGGACCGGTAATGCATCTGGTCGCGGAATCGTTGACGGTCGGTGATGGTTCCAGCCCATCGTTGCCGGCAGGGAGTCATGGACATGTGGTGTCTCCTGGTAGACGGTTATTTAACGGGTTTGCCCTTGAACCAGCCGATTTCCGGAAGCGGGCCCACGAGGGGCATGGCGTACCGGATGAAGGCGGGGGTCACGTCGTTACCGGCCGGAGCGATGAAATTATCCGGCATGTGACGGGTTTCGCGCGCGACGTTCCGAAGCGGCACGCATTCGAACGTGACGCGGTAGGCGCGTCCCCTGCCACGCCGGATGGCGATGGATCCGTCCTGGGCGGCCCGGACGGCCTGACGCACGGCGACGGCGCCGACGGCGGCGGCTTCCTTAGCGTCCGTGACGGAGATGGCACCCGGGAACGACCGCTGAAGGTAGCCGAAGGTGTCGGAACGGACCCGCGAGATGCCGGTCTTCGCCTTAATTTCATTGGCCAGCAGGTCGCCCAAGGCGCCGCTGCCGCTGAGTTGGACATTGCCGTGGGAATCGGTTTCCTTGCTGAACTTGGCGGCGATGGCGGTTCCATCGGCGTCGGCGATGCCTTCCGAGACGGCGATGATGCAACGTCCCAGGCGGTCGTACACCTTTTTGACATCGACCAGGAATCGATCCATGTCGAACGGGCGTTCGGGAAGGTAGACCAGGTGGGGGCCGTCGTCGGTGCGGCGGCGACCCAACGCGGAGGCGGCGGTCAGGAATCCGGCATGCCGCCCCATGACCACGGAGATGTGAACGCCGGGCAGGGCGCGGTTGTCGAGGTCGATGCCCTGCAAGGCAGAGGCAACGAAGCGTGCCGCGCTGCCGAAGCCCGGAGTATGATCGTTTTCGCGCAGGTCGTTATCGATGGTCTTGGGGATGTGGAAGCTCCGCATTTCGTAATCGGCCTTGCGTGCCTCTTCGCTGATGATGTAGGCGGTCTCCGCGGAATCGTTGCCGCCGATGTAGAAGAAGAAGCGGACGTTGCGGCGGCGGAGCACCTCGAAAATCTTGACGCAATCCTCGGGTGTGGGCTTTTTACGGACGGAGCCCAATGCCGAGGACGGGGTGGCGGCAACGGCCTGGAGGGTGGCATCCGATTCCCTGCCGAGGTCGAGCAATTGTTCACCCAGGATACCCTTGATTCCGTGCCGGGCGCCGAATATCCGGTGGATGCGCCGCTGGCGGCGTGCTTCGCGAACGGCACCGATCAGGCTCTGGTTGATAACGGCGGAGGGGCCCCCGCTCTGGGCGATCATCATGTTGCCTTCAAGTTGCCTGGCCATTGGGTTTCTCCTGTGATTGGCGGTTTCAAAAAACCGGTCCGGAAATGGTGCCGTGTTGGGGCTGGAGAATCAAGCGGGAATGTGATAGGAAATTCCGGTGATGCAATCGAACGGCAATCAGTCGAAACGGGGACGATGGCAGGTGGAGCGCGAGCGTTGCCGCATCGAGCAGGCCCAGCCCCTTCCGCCGGAACCGCCGGAGGCGCCCCTGTCGACCCTGCTGGGGGGCGTGGTGCGGCGCTTGAAGCTGGAATCAGCCGGGTGGATGGATGAGCTGGTTGACGCCTGGCCGGAACTGGTTGGAACGCCCATTTGCCGGCATGCCCGGCCGGGCCACATGGACCGGGATATCCTTTATGTTTTCGTGGATGGATCGGTGTGGTTGTCGGAACTTCAGCGATTCGGGCGCGCGTCCATCCTTCGGCGGATCCGGGAACGGTTTGGCCCGAACCGGGTCCGGACGGTGAATTTCCAGGTGGATCCGGATTTCCGGACGCCTGACGACCGGACCATCAGTCGCTGAGCGGCAAAAGCCGTCTGACCGTATCCTGCAGGTCGGGTGTGATTTCGACCGCCTTTTGGGCAAAAATCCTGGCGGCATCCAGTTGTCCATGCTCAAAGCAGAAAATGGCGGATGCCAGATTCTGTTCACCCTGTTGGCGCACGCGGACCTTGCGGCTGTCGAGGTAGCGGCGTACGAACATCATCCATTGGGGGATGCTGACCTCGGTCCAGGGAACCTTCCGGCCCTGGAGTTGAACACCCTCCATATCGGCGCCCAGGACGTCTTCCTTGGATCCGGGGGCGCGCACCCAGCCCCAGGTGAACTTATCCGCGTTCAATTGTTCGATCAAAAATTGTTTTTGGCCATGAAGCCGTTGATAACGTTCTATCAGGATCTGGGCAGCCTCCCGTCCTTCGTCGGTCTTGTAGTCGCGCAGCTGGCCTTTGATGATGGTGGCGATTTCGTCGAATTTATTCTGCCGGAACATGGGCATGTTGGCGGTGCGGGTGGCTTCGACCATTTGTTTCTCATTTTCCACCTGGGTCAGGCGTTCCTGTTCCAGACGGAGGCGTTCGGCTTCCTCCCGTTCGGCCCGTTCCTGTTCCTCGATGGTCCGCCGTTGGGTGTCCCGCTGCTGGATTTCGCGTTCGGCGATCTTGAATACCGATTGGGCATGCCGGTCGAATTCCTTTTGCACACCGGCCAGTTCATCGGTGGTCACCGCCAGTTCATCCTTCAATTTTCGCAGGTCACGCACCTGGCCGGTTGCTCCGACGGAGGTAAGTTCGCGGAGTGCCTTGGTCCGGATCTGTCCGGCGGTATCGCTGAACGCCAGCAGGCTGAGGCGGATCTCGTTGGCCTGGGTGGCCTGCTTGAGGGTTTTCATGGCGGCAACCTTGATCTCGGGTTCCGGTTCGCTGGTTGCCGCCGGTTCCGGTTCGGCGGGTTGGGGCTCGCCGGCAGGCGGTGCGTCAGCGGCTGCTGCCGGAGGTTCGTTGGTTGCCGTTGCGTCCGGCGGGGCGGCAGGGGTGGCTTCCGGTGGTGGTTCCGGGGGTGGTGTGAGGGACTCTCCGAGAACGGTAAAGTAGGCGTTGGTTATCCGGGCAAAGGTTTGATCAATCACGGAAACGGCGCCCAGCGCATTGGTGCAGGCTGCCTGGATATCCTTATAAAGGGATTCGGCTTCGGTGCGCTTTTCCGCGAGGGCGAATTGTTCGCGCCGGTCTTCGATCAGGCGGTCCCGCTGGAGTTTCCAGTGTACGAACCCGGCGATACCACCCCCGATCAGGAGCAGGACCAGGAGGGTCCAGAGGACGCCCATGACCGGACTTTTGCGGGGCTTGGATGGTTTGGTTGCGGCCGGTTGATGGGTGCCGGTGGCATTCGTCGGAATGCCGGTTATCTTGGTCTTATAGCGGTCGAGTCCGACGTTGGTTGCCGGCGCATTATCCCGTTTCTTCTTGATAAGGACCCGGGCGGTGGGTTGCGGGCCGGCGGGAGGTTCCGGGCGGTCCGGGGGACTGGTCGTTCCCATGTCGACGGTGATGGGGGCGGAACGTTTTTTACGGATGGTGATGCGGGCCGTGACGGGGCCGACCGGGCCTTTACGTGCCGGGCCCAGGGCCTTGACGACCTTTTGGAGATCCCCGATGAGGGACGCATAGGTGGGATGGCGCTTGGCCGGTTGCGCTTCCAGCATGCGCATGACGATGGTTTCGACCTGTTTATCAAGATCTTTCCGGAACTGGCGGAGCGGGGGAGCGGGACGTTCCAGACGGGCCTTGACCACATCGATGGGGGTCTGTCCCTCGAACGGGGGCCGGCCGGCCAGGGCATGATACAAGGTGGCGCCCAGGCTGTAGATGTCGGACCGGGCATCCGGTTTCTTGCGTTGGACCTTTTCCGGGGCGATGTAATAGGGGGTTCCCCAGATTCCGTCCGGTTCATCCTGGTGGGCAAAGGTGGCCAGACCGAAGTCCACGAGTTTGGCCTTCATTTTTTCGTCGAGCAGGATGTTCTCCGGTTTGACGTCACCGTGCAGCAGGCCGATTTCGTCGGCGGCGGCCAATCCCTCGGCTACATCCAGCCCGACTTGCATGACCAGCGATTGATCCAGGGATTCGCCGCTGTCGACCATTTTGTCGAAGCGCTGTCCGGAGACCAGTTCCATGACAATGTAAGGCTGGCCTTTTTCCTGCCCGAACGAGTAGATCTGGACGATGCTGGGGTGATTGAGCTTGGCGACGGCCTGGGCTTCTCGCCGAAAGGTGTCCACGAACTGTTTGTTGGCTCCCAGCGAGGAAAGCATGACCTTGATGGCGACCCGTCGTCCGAGGGATTCGTCGACGGCCTGGTACACGCCGCCCATTCCGCCCCGGCCGATCAGGTTTAACAGGAGAAAGGGACCGAGCCGGGAAGGTACGGTTTCGATGTTACCGCAGTCCGGGCATTCGACCATCACGAACGGATCGAGATCCGCTACGTCAATTTCACACCCGCATTGCTTGCATTTGATTTCGGTAACGCGGTCCGTCATGACCACGTTAACCGGGCTGTCACCAAGATCCGACATGTCAATTCTTCTTGCCAACGACGTTGAAAAAGCCGTCAATTGCGCGCACTCTAGCGGCTGCCAAGTGTTTTGTCCATAGGGAAGTTCGCGGGTTTGCGTTCAAGGGGGCGTCATGCATCCGGTGTTGATCGATCTGGGCTTTATTAAAATCCATTGGTACGGCGTGTTGACGGCGGCTGGTTTCCTGGCGGCTTTGTGGCATTGGCGTTTGCGAGGCCGACGGGA
>MHBQ01000123.1:39071-52176 GCA_001803315.1 Lentisphaerae bacterium RIFOXYC12_FULL_60_16 | reverse complement strand
GGTTCTGGCTTTACAACCATCGCCAATGGAGGATGTGTCATGTCTGGAAGTTGTATGCAACCCGGGATCCGGCTGCTGATAATCTTGTTGTTGATGGGCGGTTTGGCCGGAACCTGCCCGGCCCAGGAAACCGCCACATCTGAAACCACTGCCGCGTCATCCGCCGTGGCGTTCACGGTGAATAATGTCTGGATGATGACGGCCACCTTCCTGGTGTTCGTCATGCACCTGGGATTTGCCACGGTTGAAACCGGCCTGACCCGCGCCAAGAACACGGTGAATATCCTGTTCAAGAACACGGTTACGCCCGCGATCGGCCTGCTGACATTCGCCCTGGTCGGGTTCAACCTCATGTATCCCGGCGACCACTGGCTGTCCGGCCACGTGGTCGGTTTCGGCGGATGGGGCCTACACCTGCCCGAAGGCGGCACAACCAGCGCCTACAATCCCGGATACACCTACTGGACGGATTTCCTGTTCCAGGGGATGTTCGCGGCCACGGCCGCCACCATCGTGTCCGGCGCCGTGGCGGAACGGATCAAGCTCAGCGCCTACATGATCTTTACCGCCATTTATGTCGCCCTGGTCTACCCGCTGGCCGGCTCCTGGAAATGGGGCGGCGGCTGGCTGAATGACCTGGGTTTCCACGATTTCGCCGGATCAACCCTCGTCCACTCCGTGGGCGGCTGGGCGGCGCTGGCCGGCGTAATCCTGCTGGGACCCCGCCTGGGCAAGTACGTCAACGGCCGGATCAAACCGATCATGGGACATAACCTCCCACTGGCCACCATCGGCGTGTTCCTGCTGTGGCTCGGATGGTTCGGATTCAACGGCGGATCCGTACTCTCGGCGGATCCCGGCGCGGTTTCCTATGTGCTGGTCACCACGTCCCTCTCAGCGGGCGCGGGCATCATCACCGCCATGCTGACCTCCTGGATCATCCAGAAGAAACCCGATCTTTCCATGATTCTCAACGGATGCCTGGCGGGACTGGTGGGCATCACCGCCGGCGCCGACATCGTTTCGATTCCCGCCACCATCCTGATCGGCGGCGTCTCGGGCATCCTGGTGGTGCTGTCGGTGCTCGGATTCGACCGGCTTCGCCTGGACGACCCGGTGGGCGCCCTGTCGGTCCACCTGGTCTGCGGCGTCTGGGGAACACTGGCCGTGGGCCTGTTCGCACCGGGCAAATCGCTGGCCATCCAGGCGCTGGGCGTCGTGTCATACGGGGCATTCTGCCTGGTCAGCGCCTTCGTCATTTTCGGCCTGATGAAAGCCACCCTGGGGATCCGCGTGAGCGAGGAGGAGGAACTGCGCGGGCTCGACATCGGCGAACACGGCATGGAGGCCTACAGCGGATTCCAGATCTTCACCAGCCAGTAAATTGCAACCACCAGGAGAACCATCATGAAACTCATCGTAGCTTACATACAACCGGAACGACTGAACGCGGTCAAACAGGCGCTGTACGAGGCGGAAGTGTTCAAGCTGTCCGTCACCAATGCGCTGGGCTGCGGCCAGCAAAAGGGCTACCACGAAACCTACCGCGGGGCGGACGTGGAGGTCAACCTGCTCAAGAAGGTGCGGATCGAGATCGCCGTGAACGAGGCCTTCGTCAAGCCCACCGTGGACGCCCTGATCAAGGGCGCCCGCACCGGCAAGATCGGCGACGGCAAGATCTTCATCTCCGATCTCACGGACTGCATCCGCATCCGCACCGGCGAAACCGGCCACGACGCAATCGGGTAACAACCCGCATCGTGTTCAACCCGCCGGGACGGTTCATGCAGTCCCGGCGGTTGCACGACCTCCGGCGCCTTATACTTCACTCAGGCCATACTGGAAACCCCGCCGCAGTTCGCAGGGAATGGGGACGTTCTAGGTAATATTGATGATCAATTATTTAACTAGAACGTCCCCTTTATACTTTATCTTACCTTTATCCTTCAACTTGTCGGTTGAAATGTAGCTTGAAATTCCATGTATCAAGCCGGATGTTGCACCTGTCGTTTAGCATGGAGGTTTACGACACGATATGCTGAAGTTTTTTCCTTTGCCCGCAAATGATCGACCAAAGTTTTCAGGTCATACTGGTAACGAGCGGATATCGCATCCTTCGCCTTCCAGACTTCCTGCATGATGTCATCTTTCATATTCTTCTCCCATCAGCTCCAGCGGAGTACATATTTCCGGACACGTATACCCGTGAACCACACATACGCTTCGCATGAGAGGCTTCATCTCGGCATTATCAATATGCCGGCAATTCCATGTGAGCAAATAATCGACGCCGTGATAGGCCGTAACCGCAACATGGAGCGCATCACTGGTTGCCTTTTGGGGCAACGCCCCCTCTTTTAATAATGCCTGCGCAAGCGTGATAACGGGATCGGGCATCGTTAAGTGCGGAATATCAGCGAGGCTTGCCATGCGTCGCTTCGCCGCTTCAGGATCTCCTTGACTAACCTCGTCGACAACCAGTTGCGATGTATAGAGTTCATAGCCGTGACGACGTCTTTCCCACCAGACACTGGTTGCATTCTGCCAAGCAGCCACGATTAAGTCCCTTGCCGGTAACGCAGTCAGATAACTGGCTATAGACGTCTCTATGTAAACCGTTTTCATGAGTTGACTATATCAGTTTTCTGGATAATGAAGAAGTCTTTTCATTTTCCAGATCTGAAAACCGAATACTGAACACTAACCTCTGGCGGTGTCATGGTGTGGGAATGGGGACGTTCTAGGTAATATTCTGGTATAGTCCGCATACCGCACAAAACTCCTCCAAAATGCTCGATTTGCCCTTCCGATTCGCATGCCGATACCGATCCTTGATCCGCGCCAGATATTCCCGTTTCGATTGACTGACCATAGGTTGATGTACCTCCTCCTTCGGTAACATCAATTATGGCGCAACCCCCCATTTACTCACCTCTCCTTATAATGGGATTATGGGCGGAAACAACAGATTGCCGGACTAAACATCCGCATATCCGCACGGTTACTTCACCCTATTGCCCGGATTTTATAACAGCCCTCAGACCTAACGTTAACGCTCCACCAACTATGGGACAATCATGAACCCGTGCAAACACATGATAGACCTTCTGGCATCTTATCATCGATACCTTCAGGCATTGTTCTATGCAAAACCAACCATCGAACGATACCTTTACGAAGCTCGTGATTTCGTCCGATACGCCGGGCACCATCACAAAACCGGGCTCATATCCATCCAGCCTAAAGACCTTGAAGCTTGGGAACAGTCCACGGTCAATTCCGGGCGTTACCAGATAAAAAGCATAATAACACGCATGCGGGGACTTCGGGCCTTCTTCCGTTTTATGGTCGAATTAGAAATACTCCCCCGGGACCCCTTCACAGGTTTTGTTTTCCCCATCCCACCCATCACCTTGCCGCGTGATATTCTAACCTACGCGGAAGTCATGCGATTGATCCGCATTTCCGGCGGTAATTCTCCCGTTCTTTTCCAGAACCGGCTAATCATTGAGGTCCTCTACGCCACCGGTGTGCGGGTTTCGGAATTGTGCAATTTAAATATCGGCGATGTCGACTTCTCTCAGGGTATCCTTCGAATACAGCATGGCAAGGGAGGCAAGGATCGATCCGTCCCTTTAGGGCCGGGAACTCTCACCGGTATCCGCCAACTCCTTAAATACCGCAAGGCCGTTTCCGAACAACTCGATTCCGGAAACCCGTTATTCTTAACCATTCGGGGCGATCGAATGAGACAATTCAAAGTGTTGGATCTGGTTAAACGATCGTGTTCAACGCTTGCAATTCAGAAAAACATCACGCCTCACGCACTTCGCCACACCTGCGCCACCCACATGCTTTTACGGGGTGCCGGCATCTTCCAAATAAAGGAATTACTGGGACACTCCGATATTTCCACAACCCAGATCTATACCCGTGTGGCACCATACGATATGCAACGCACCCATACCGCCAAACATCCACGGGAACGGTATATAAGGGGATTAAACCGGATGTGGACCCACCAGCTAAAGAGTTCGCTTCATTTCCTGGACAAGAACGCCCGCGTTGACACCCGGGAACCATACCATATCCGTCCTGCAGTGTTCATCTGCTAGCGGCCGTTCGGGCTACGGTTTTATACCCAGGGATGCGGGATTTGACCCCGACACGCAAGAAAGGCTTGTCGCCTACCGTGAACACCTTCGCCTGCTGAATCGAAGTGAACGAACCATCCTTACCCACATCTCCCGGTTATGCACGTTTTTCAGTTTCACACGCTCACAGGGGATCACCGCTTGTTGCAAGATTACGCGGTCAACCATCCTTGCATATCGGGAACATCTGCTTACCGGGATCACCCACAGGCATCCCCGGCACGGCGCTTCGGTTCATAACCAATACTTGGCGGTTGTCATAAGCTTCTTCCGATATCTCGCCTTTCGGGACATCACGGCCTGTAATCCGACTACCGGCATCCGGTACGCCCGCGAATCGAAGCCCCTGCCCAAACCCCCTTTATCCCGACCGGCCATGCGCGCTATTCTTGGTCAACCGGTGATTGACACCATCCTTGGGTTACGCGACCGGGCAATCCTGGAAGTTCTCTATTCCTGCGGATTAAGGAAAAGCGAGTTGATTGCCCTTACAACGGACGCATTAAATCTGGAGGAAGGTTGGGTTTCGGTCTGGGCAGGCAAAGGGAACAAAGACCGAGTCGTTCCAATCGGGCGAATGGCCCGTTTGTTTGTTAAACAGTATTTGACGCTCGCCCGGCCCCGGCTGGCTGTCACTGCACCTTCAATCCGAAATCTATTTCTGAGTTCAAAAGGTTGTCCATTTTCAAAAAACGCATTGCTGCTGATTATACAGAAATACGCAGCCCGTGCAGGTCTCGGGGCACAACAAATCACCCCCCATTCATTTCGTCATGCATTTGCAACGCATCTCATTCAGAATGGAGCGAGTCTTCGCCATGTACAGGAAATGTTGGGTCACAGCAAGATATCATCCACACAGATCTACATCCATTTAACGATTAAGGACATTAAACGTACCCATCAACGAACGCACCCGCTTGGGTAAACGGCAAATTCACTGGGTCATTGCGGCAGAAGACGTCTGAGCCAAAACCTTCGGTTTCACCAAGAATACCGGCAGCGAGATTAATGTCTGGCCCATCGAATTTTCGCTGGTCGGGAAGATATATGCGATGCCGGTAATAGTAGTGTTTGCCAACCGGGTCCCATTCGCGCCCTTGGAAGAGATAACGGTTCTCAACCGTTTCAAAGGTGTTCGTCGAGTTCCACTGCACATTGCCCCAGACATCATATTGATATTGATTGACGATATTACCGGTATCGTCCGCGATCTGAATGACCGTCCCCGCCTGGTCGCATAAATTGCCATTTACTGAAGTTGTCGTAGCGGTTGGAGCGTAAGGTAGTCAGATGTGTGTCGATTACATTGTTAGTAGCACTATGCCAATATGTTGCCTAGAACGTCCCCTTATATGCTTATACGCCTATGGAAGCCAGATCGAGGGTGTCGTTACGGTTGATATCCTGGCCGGAACGAATCTGGTTACCCAGCGAATCGTATGCGTACAGGCTGATAGGTCTTGGTCCAGGCGGGGCCGTCATCACGTATGATGCGGATTGCACCCCGTAGTGGGGATAAGTATATTCCCGCATCCCGTCCAACCGCCGACGCATCATGAACACAAGGAGCCCCCGTTATGCCGGTTGCCGAATTCATCACCAATCGGCAGATTTATGACCGGGTAATCATTGACCGGATCCCGGCAGCCGTGAAGTTCCTCTGGCTGGCCACCTCCGACCTGAAGGATCTGCATGTCAGCCGCGGCAAACGCATGGTGCCGTTTCTCGCCATCCTTTCCACACTGGTCAACCGGGGTGTCGCGGTCCGGCTTCTCCATGCCGGGGAACCCGGCCCCGCCTTCCGGAAGGATTTCGACCGCTACCCGAACCTGATCGACGGCATGGAACGTATCCGCTGCCCCCGTGTACACTTCAAATGCGTGGTCGTGGACGGACAATTCGCCTATAGCGGGAGCGCCAACCTGACCGGCGCCGGCATGGGCGCCAAGAGCAACCGGAACCGCAATTTCGAGTCGGGCTTCCTGACGGAAGACCCCATCCTCGTACAGGCGGTCATGGACCAGTTCGACGGCATCTGGATGGGGACGGAATGCACCGCCTGCGGGCGTAAACCGTATTGCTCCGACTATGACGAGTTGCTGGCCCGGCGGGGAAACAACGGCTAACCCGTACCCGTCACGCCACCGGCAGCCGGAACCCGTCGCGCAGCTTCAAAATTGTTCCGCCACTTCCCGTGCAATCCGCACCCAGTCCCACATGCGCTCGGGATGGTTCCGGCAGGTATGCGTGTCCTTGAGGATCATCTCAACCACGCAGTCGCGCGTCTGTTCGCAAAATTCCGTCAGGATGGCGCGCACGCGGCCGGGATCCCAGACCTCGCCCGCCACGATGGCCGGATTCGGTTTCCAGCTGAAGATGCACCGGTTCCCCAGCTTCTCCGCCGACATCGCCACGTTGGCCCAGGGGGAAATGGAAACCCGGCGAAGACGGGGGACATGCCGGAAGATCGCATCCAGCTTGAGGTGCAGGGGTTCACAGCATCCGTAACAGTTCAACCCGAACAATTCCAGAAACCGCTTCTCATGCTGAAGCGCAAACTCCTCGTGCATCTCCGGCGAAACTTCAGAGAATATCTGGGCGGTGGCAAATCCCCAGAGATCCATGGGCCGGACACGCTTCCCGTCATAATCCGGGCCTGGAAGCTCCGTTGAATAAGAGGTTCCGCCCGACCCCACGTATTGGTTTCGATTGCACAACCTGAAGACCCCCATCTCCTCGAACGCCTTGGCCATCCCGATATGGCCGTCCACGATCCGGCGTACCGCCCGGTGGACCATTTCAGGATGATCCAGAAGATCCATGAACAGGTTGTCGATTCCCCGCAGCGTGGCATAGTGGTCGAGGGGCGCAATCCCGTAGTTGCCGGCCCCGCGCCGTTCCACAGCCAGGATTCCATCAAAGAGTTCATGCATGACCGCCTCGATCCGGGCGGTCTCATCCCAATCGACACGGAGCTGCGGCAACACCAACCGGTCCACATCCGCTTCCGACCGGATGACCGGTTCAATATGGTAGGCGCCCGTTGCCGCCGCGGGCCGCTTCGTCTCCCCCTGCAACCCCCACCCGGTATCCCAGTTGATGATCGGGGTCCCGACAACCGCCTCGATCACATTGTCATCCGGAAGATGCTCCGCATAGTACAGTCGAACCCGGAAATCCCGCTCCAGCCGACGTGCAAACTCGGACGTACCGGTGAGCTGGGTGTCCGGCAGCATTTCACGCCACGAACCTTCCGGAAAGATCAGGACCATCGGCCGGACCCGCTCCAGTCCGTTATGTCGCCTCCAGTGATCGGCTTTCACCTCCTGCTCCGGTTCAGCGGCGACAGCCGCCACCCGCTTCGCCAGATCCCGCAAGGTCTTCGCTTCTTTTTTTGAACAGGTCGTATCCATCATGCCCACCATATCGTTGCCATCAGCGGTTGATCATGGGGCACCAGACGCCGGCACTGCAGGACCTGGCATGCCCCGCGCCGGGTCACCGTTGTATCCGATGTCTGCCGCCATTTGCCCGCGGCATCGAGCACCTCGATGCGCCGAACCTTTCGCCGGTCGGCCAGCGTGAACTCGACTTCCGGCCAGGCATCCAACGTCAGGTTGAATAGTCCCACCAGCGTGAACGCCTCCGTGTCCTTGCGGAAAGCAAGCGGGTACACGCCGCCGTTAACCTGCAAGGGGACCCGTCCCCCCGCCAGCCAGCGCACCGCACCCTGCAACTGCCGGCGGCGGAACGTATGATTGAACGCCACGCCATAGGCCGACGCCCAATCCAAACCATGCACCACCACCCGTCCCCCCATCCGGTTGCGGAAGGCGATCATGCAGGGATGGTGACGCCGGGCATCCGGATCCACGATCCAACTCGCTACCTTCGCGCCGGGCGCCGGCTTCATCACGCTCAAGCTGGGCCGCCCGCCCAATCCGGGGATCGTCAGCGTGAGGTAATCCCGGTCATGTCCGCCAAACAATCGGTAATTGAACTCTTCGGCTGAAAACGCGCCGAGCGTATCGATATTCACCGGTTTGTCCGCCGACTTGATCCCGATGTCCGGCCCGAACCCGCGTTCCACCAGTACACCGGCGGCCGTGGCATCCAGCAGCAAGCCCTGCTTCAGCATGCCACGGATCGCATCATCCCCGTAAGCCCGCAGGGTCTGCCCCGTAGCCGTCACAACGTTTGAATCCTCATAGGTCGTGGCAATACCATGCGTTTCCAACGCCTGCATGGCTTCCGAACCGTCTTCCATCAGTCCCCAATAGTGGGCCTTGGCCGGCAACCGCTTGACATACGAGGAACGCTCGTGATGCAGCAATTGCACCCCGCGGTAGGTGCCGGGCACCTGGGCGCGTTCGGCCAGGGCATTGAGCCAGGGCTTCTTTTCCGCCAGGATACGGCCGAACACCGGCTCGTCCTCCATCGGGGTGCCGGCATGATCGAACAGGTTCATCGTGACCCCGTGCGACCCGTAGGCAAAGGAAACCGCCATCTCCAGGAAGGTAAACGTGGCGCTCTTCGAATACTGGGTGAAAGGAACACTCTCCACCTCGGTCTGCTCGATCGTCTGTTCCGGCATGCAGGACCGCGTGATCTTGATGGAGTCGTGCGAGTAGTAGAACCCGCGCAGGGAATCCTCGTTGTAGTTGCCCATCGGCGGACGGCTGTACAGGGGCTGACCATCGGCCATGGCCAGCCCGAATTCCTTCCAGCGCCGCCCTTCCAGGCAATGCACCCGCGGTCCGCTGGACATGAGCCCCAGGCGGGTGTCCGGCGACACGGCATGCACCACCTTCGACAGGAACGACACGGTCTCGATCATGAATTCGGCCTGCATGTCGAGATAGACCTTGCGCCAGGGATGCGGAACGCCCGGCTTGAGCATGGCGGCAACCAACTGCTCGCGGGTCACGGGCTGCCCGACCCGCTTCGAAAATTCCCGCATGTGGTCCGGACAGAAACACCCGAACCGGGCCGGAGCATGGTTGAAGGTCCGGATGTCATCCTCCACCCAGATCACGTGGGGCCGGGCCTGCGCATACAACCGCCAGATTTTCGCCACATGCCGCCGCCAGGCCGGCGACAACGGGCAGGCACAACACGTGCAGACCGTTCCGTCATGCCCCACCACGGTGCGCAATCCCGGCACCTGTTTGCGCGCATCGCGTCCGCGATCGCAATGTCCCACCGTAATCCAGGGATTGATGGAAAACCGGATCCCGAGCCGGTCCATGGCCCGCTTGATCTCGAACAGCCGGGGCTGATACCGCTTGACCCACCCGTAGGGCGGCTGGCCGTGCGTGAATTCCTCGGTGTCCACCTTGATGATCACCTCGTCGACGCCATACCGGGGAAGCGCCACCTCCAACTCGCGCAGATTCTTCTTGAAGCTCCAAGTCGGCAACGTCCGCCGCAACGCATACCAGGCATGAACCGCTTGCTGCTTTTTCTTCGTGCTCATCCGATTCCTCCACGTTCTACCAAAACCAGTCACCAGTCAGTGTCCGGTGCGCTCATAGAGCGCGGCTACATCCGAAACCATGTGGCACCGCTCTGTGAGCGGTCCCCTGGTTTCCCGTTTTCCTCTGAATACTGACCTCTGAAAACTGAACACTTCCCCTCCGCCGCCCCTCCCCCCACACCCGCGCAATCTATTCGACAGGCAACCGGTATGGCAAGTAATGTTCCGGCCTTGAACACCAACCGGCATTGATACGGAGAACCCGCATGAATCTCAACGAACAAACCCTCCACATCCACAACCGCATTCACCGCCCGCTCCACGCCCAGCCGGTGACCACCGGTGTCCCCTGGCCAAAAGGCATATTCAAAGACCCCGGAGAAATCGTCGCCCATGACGGGACCGGCCGGCTTATCCCCGCCGCCTTCACCGTGCTGAACCGCTGGCCGGACGGTTCCATCCAATGGATGCTGGCGGACCTGCCGGTCACTTTCGACCCCTCCGGAAACCAGGCAATCCGCCTCGCCCCCGTACAGGGCAAAAATGCGCCTCAACCCGCCCATCACATCACCTCCCGCACCGAATCCAACGTCATCGAGGCAACCAACGGCCTGGTGAATCTCCGGGTGTCGGCTACTCCCGGTCCCGTGGTGACCCGCTGGCAGACCGGCGGCCAGGACCTGGTCCAAACAGACCAGTTTGACATCACCTTCCAGGATGCCGCCGGAAAATCCTATTCGCTGTGCGCAGGACCCCGCCGTATCACCCTGGAACACGCCAATCCCTGCCGTACCGTCATCCGCGTGGACGGCAAACATGCCGCCGCCGATGGCCATGCCCTCCTGGATTACTATCTCCGGTTCGAACTGTTCGCCGGCCGGGCCGACATCCGCGTGACGCACGCCTTCCGCAACCGCGAGACCGACATCCCCGGCATATCCATTCAGACCCTGCAGGTCCACCTGCCCACCACCCTTCCGGCGGATGCCACGCGCTGTTTCACCGCCAACAACCTGACCCGCCATTACCTGACCCGTGCCCTGCGCGTGAAGGAGAACCCCTGCATCGTCGCCTCCGACACCGGCGACCTGGAACATTACGTCACGTCGCACCAGGCCAATGCGCGGGCCGATTGTTTCGTAAGCAACCCGGAAGTCCTGCATGACCCCCCGGAGACCAAGCCCTGGTTCCTGCGCGATCCCAAGTTTCGCCTGCAGGCCGGCGGCAACAAGTGCGTCTGGCCCTACCTGGCACTGCTGGGTTCCAGAGGCGGCGCACTGGTCTCCATCGAGGCCATGACTTCCCTGCATCCCAAGGCGCTCACCGTCGACGGCTCCACCTTCCGGCTCGATCTCTGGCCGGACTGGGCGGGCCCCCTCGCCATCACCCAGGGCGCCGGCCGGTCCCACGCGTTCCGGGTCGGTCCCCTGCCCGCCGGCATTTCGGACGAGGACATGCAGACCGCCTACCTGTCCTGGGAATTCGGCGGCGTTCACACGCACGTGCCATCCGCCTCCACGCTGGAAATCTCACCCGACCTCGACCATGTGCGCCGCTGCGAAGTCTTCGCCATCCACCGCCTGCCCGCCTTCGAGCCGGACAAGCATTTCCTGTTCGAGCGCAAGATCATGGATGCCTGGATCGGCGTCAGTTACGGCCAGCTCGGCGCCATGGACCAGGTGGCGCCGCACACGGCGTCGGGCCTGTGGAGTTTCGGCGACAAGGGCGCCGGCAACAACGAGGAAATGCACGGCCTGGTGTATTTCCAGAACTACCTGCGGAGCGGCAACTGGGGATGCGCCGAGTACGGGCTGAACCTGGCCCGTCACATCATGGAAGTGGACTTCGTCGACTACAGTACCGACACCTTCCAGAACGGCGGCCAGGTATCGCATTGCCTGAACCACAACGACGGCGCCGCCTACCCGTCCCACATGTGGTTTACCGAACTGCTGTTCGCCTACGTGCTCACCGGCGATGCGGAATACCGGAACACCGCCCTGCGCATCTGTGAGAACCTCCTGCACTGGATTGAGGATCCCGAAGGATTCGATATCATCAGCGCCGATCAGCGTGAAGCCGGCCAGCCGCTGATCAACCTCACCTGGTGCTATCATTTCAATCCGGATGCCCGCTACCTCGCCGGATGCCGGAAAATCATCGACGGGCTCATGGATAAGTCCCGCCGCTTCGGCCGCATGCTCGATCCGAAGCCCATCGCCTCGCCGGTCAAGGTCTGCAGCTACGGCGACTATGCGTCATGGGAAGGCATGTTCTGGTTCTGGGAAATCACCCGCGACGAAACCGTGCGCGCCTTCATGCTCAAGGAATTCGAGTGGCGGATCACCCCGGCCTTCAGCGGCGTGCATGGGTTCCACCGGTCCACCGACTACAACCCGGCCGCCTACGCCTATTACCTCACCGGCGACCGCAACTGGCTGGAACGGGTGGCCTATCCTTTCCAGGCCGCCTTCCGCGCCGCCAAGTGGCCGATCGGCTGGGTCCATGCGATGTATTACATCAAACTCGCCTTCGATTCCGGCATCGTGAAGGACCCGGACATCCTGGTGCAGTAAGCGGAATAAGCAACTCGCTCATAGCGGCGGATTCAGAATCCGTAGCCGTTGCTGCCCCGCAAAAGATGATGCTTGAACATCTTGACATCATTTCATTCTTTCGGCAACCTGCCGCCATGAGAACAACATTAACCATCGACAATGACCTGCTGGCTGCCGCCAGAAGTCTGGCGCGGGCCCGGTCCTTAACGCTGGGCCAGGCGCTGTCTGAACTGGCGCGACGGGGACTGTCCGCAACGGCGAGACTCAACAAAGGCCGGCGGGGCACGGGTTTCCCGGTGTTCACAGTCCCGCGTGATGCGCATCGCATCACCCTCGAGGATGTGCACCGGGCGGAGGATGAAGCATGAAGGTGAGCTTGCTTGATGTAAACTTGTTGATCGCGCTGGCCTGGCCCTCTCACATTCATCACCGGGATGCCCAGGCCTGGTTTTCCCGGAGCGCGGCTGGCGGTTGGGCAACCTGTCCTCTGACCCAGTGCGCGTTCGTCCGGATCTCGGCCAATCGGAAGATCATTCCCGAGGCTGTCACTCCCAGGGAGGCGTTAACCTTATTGGGCAAGATGATCAGCCTGGAAACCCATTCCTTCTGGAAGGATGACCTCACGGTTCTGGATAAGCACATCCCGGCAGCCCTTTTGGTCGGCCACCGACAAATCACCGATGCCTATCTGTTGGGTTTGGCATTGCACCATGACGGGCAACTCGTGACCTTCGACGGGGGCATATTGGATTTGTTGCCGTCCAACAGTTCCCATCGCAAGGCGCTCCATATTGTAGAGCCCCGGCTGATCTGAAATCAACACGGTAATAAACGAACGGATGCAGACGATGCCGTATGCTTGCGTGCAGCTCAAACGGGAGGATTCTGTATGTGGCAACAACTTTCTGATGCGC
>MHBQ01000123.1:12766-39039 GCA_001803315.1 Lentisphaerae bacterium RIFOXYC12_FULL_60_16 | reverse complement strand
AACAACTTTCTGATGCGCCGGTCGATCGCTCATTCCACGTGTCGGTGGGCCCCCAGAAAATCGTTTTCACCGGCGGGATGCAACCCACCTTTTACCGATCCGACAAGGGGACGCTTTTGATCGGGTCCGGTGTTCCCCTATCTCCCGGCACACCCATCCCGGACCGCAATCGGGGGGGCGTTCCCATCAATCTTATTTCACGGACCAACGGAAAAACATGGGAGCGCTGGATTCCCCCCCAGCCGCCCGAGGGGGCTTTTGGCCATGCCGCCAATCCGTTTAATCCCAATATTCAGGAAGTTCCCGGCATCCCGGCGGGCGGCCTCACCTCCCGCCGGGATGGATCCGTGATCGCCATTGAAACCTGGGGCGATGGACCGGATGCAAGGGGTTTATTCCACACCAGAATATGGACTTCGATGGACGATATGGCCTCTTTCTCTCCGCAACCAGCCACCCTGTATTGTCCGCAAGGCCGGTCGGCTTTTGATGATGGTGGCCATCCCTGTTCCGGATTATGTTTCTGCCGCACGATGCTGGAATTGCCATCGGGCGATCTGCTGGTCACCGCTTACGGCTGGTTTGAAGGCGACACGACGCCCTGCGCCTATCTCCCGGCGGCTTTTCGGAGCCGGGTGGTTTTATTCCGGTCCCGGAATGGCGGAACCCATTGGGATCTGGTTGCCACCCTGGCGGTGGACCCTTCCTGTGGCGAGGAAGGATTCAACGAGACCGCCCTGGTGCGCCTCTCCAAAGGACCCCACGCCGGTCGGTTGGTTGCCCTCATGCGTACCGGCAGCAACAACTGCGCGATTCATAAAGTGGTGAGTGATGATGAAGGCGGCATCTGGTCCAAACCACAAGCATTGCCCTTTGGCGGGGTTTACCCCGATTTGGTTGAGATGACCGACGGCACGCTTGCGGCCAGTTTCGGTTGGCGGATTTGGGGCGGCGGCGTCATGCAAAATTATTACACGGTGTTCAGTCGGGATGGCGGGGAAACCTGGGTTAATCTCACGCGGCTCCCCCTGGAAGATCACGCGGCCACACCGTATCCCTGCGGCACCTGGTACACCGGCTTGCGTGAAATCGAACCGGGCCGCCTGCTGGTCGCGTATGACTTCGGCGCCTTCAAGCCCACCTGGCCGGTCAAATACATCGCCACCCGCGAAGTGATCGTACAGGCATAGGGGCGGGCTTCCTGCGAAAGCACTTCGTCCTGCCGGCCTCCGCGAGGGATGTTTCTTGTCGCAGGTCCCGACTCAGAATCCGTAGCCGGCGGCGTCCGCGCCGATGCGGTCGCGCACGAGGTCGGCCATGACCACCGGTCCCCCCGCCGTCACGCCCGGGGCGACCGTGCGGCCCTGCTTGAGGCTCGTCTCCGCTGCCTCCAGCACCGCCGTCGTGCAGAACCCCAGCTCGATCGGGTCCATCATGGCCTGGCGCACGTCATCACCCAGGTGCCCGCTCCGTGCCGCCAGCAGCTTTTGCAGCAGCCGGCCCGGATTGGATACCGCATAGCCCGACACCATGCCGTGCCGGTCGAAGTTCCGGTACAACGGATTCACCTCGAACAGCCCCTCGGCATGGATCTCCCGGTATCCCGGCGTGTCAATGCCCAGGTCGAGCATACCCTCGGTACAGATCATCCGGCTTTCCTGCACGGTCAGCGAATGCGCCATGTTGGGCAGGTGCCACCCGGTGATGATGTGCGCCACCCCGCCGTTCTCAAACCGGATCTCGGTGTCCACCAGATCATACCCCTTGACCGCCTTGGGCTTGAGGGCGGGCAGCTTCTGCGAAAAGCCCGTCGCACGGACCTCGACCGGTTTCAACCCGACAATCTTCATGAAGCTGTCGGCCATGTGCACGGTGAGGAAACTGATCGGGGAATTCTTCTCGGCAAACCCGGGCGTGGCAAAGAACGGCGGTTCCCGGTTGGGGTCCACCACGAGGATCTTGTCCACCATGTACCATACCGCCGCCTGGAACTGCCCGTACCGGCCCGACCGATACCGCGCCTCCGCCTCCTTGAAACGGGGATCCTCCCGCTTGTGGAAATCCACGGCCAGCAGACGGCCGTTTTCCCGGGCGGTGCGGATCATCGTGTGGACATCCTGGATCGTGGCGGCGGTGGGTTTCGGCACCAGCACATCGCGCCCCGCCTTCAGGGCGTCCACCGCCGGCCCGCAATGCAACACATCGGGCGTATTGATCTGCGCGACGTCGAACTCGACCTTGTCGAGCAGTTCCTGATGCGTGGCAAAAGCCCGGTCCACCGGGAAATGAAACGTGTCGCAGAACCATTGCCGGGCTGCCGGGCTCGGATCCGCAACACCGGCAATCTGGATGAACGGCGTAAAATCACTGCGGTAATACAGGTACTGGTAGATGTCCCGTACCACCGCACCCAGACCGACCACACCGATGCGAAGCTTCTCCATGACGGCTCCTCCCCACCATGACCCGACGATCCGGCAACCTCAACCGTTCTGCAACACGCCGACCTTGCCGAATTTCTCCTTCACGGGCGCCAGCTTCTCCAGCGGTTTGGTGTTGGGGCACTGGTCGGCAATCCTCACCCGGGGTTTGGCCCACCGCACCGCATTGGCCAGGACCTTCTGGACGTTGGCGTCATGGAAGATCGGGTAGGTCTCGTGCCCGGGCCGGAAATAAAAGATCCGGCCATGCCCGCGTTCCCAGCAACACCCGCTCCGGAACACTTCGCCGCCCTCGAACCAGGAAACAAAAATCAGCTTGTCGGGCGTGGGAATATCGAACCGTTCGCCGTACATTTCCGTGTTCGGCAATTCGAAGTATTCTCCGAGCCCCTCGGTGATGGGATGGCCGGGCTCGATATTCCACAGTCGCTCCTTCTCCCCCGCCTCACGCCACTTGAGTGAGCAGTTGGTGCCCATCATGCGCTTGAAGATCTTGGAGAAATGACCGGAATGCAGGACAATCAACCCCATCCCCTCAAGCACCCGCTTCTGGACCCGGGCCACCACCTCATCCTTGACCTCGCCATGCGCCACGTGCCCCCACCAGGTCAGGACATCGGTCTGGTTCAACACGTCCTCGGTCAACCCGTGCTCGGGTTCATCGAGCGTCGCGGTACGGACAGCCAGGTCCTTGTGGGCGGCCAGGGCGCCGCGGATAACCTCGTGCATGCCGTTCGGATAGATCGCCTTGACGGCGTCGTTCTTCTTCTCATGGCGGAATTCATTCCAGACGGTGACCTGTATTTTTCCACTCATAGCGTATACTCCTGTTGGGGAACTCATTAATCCGTTAATCAGGTCGTATTGAGGATCAGACCCTCCCGCCGGTCAATCCTAAACACAAGCAGGCGAAGCCATCGCCAGACGGCTCGTGTGGAAACGAGCCCTCCATGCGCTTCGCTCTTTTCCATATTCCATCGCGGTGCCGGCGTACTCGCCCGGACCGCGAGGTAAACACGGGCTTCCATTTCGAAAAGGGCAACGGCTTCGCGTCAGATGGCTCCAGCCGCAAGGCGGAGCCGTCGGCGCCATACTCTCGTATGCGCCGATGGCGACCTTACTATTACCCACAAGTCTGGAGTCTTCTAGCTGCGGGATTCCTTTTTGAATACTTCGATGTTTATTGCGATGAGCTCCTCAATGAGACGGCGTAGCCCACTGTAATTGGATATCATCTTCCGGATTCTGGGCAATTGATCTACCGGAACATACACGATATGTGTTTGCTGATCATGGTCCTTGTAGGTTAGGCGATAGGCCAGACGAGATGACTGCTTCTCGCAGATACATCTCGCCCTGTTACATCTGGCGCAGACGCTTGCAACGGAACCGCGCAGGAACTCCGGCCACTGGGCGAGTTTCTTCATGAGCGCGGTCTGCTTTTCTTTTGGATCTCTCATTGACGATTTCTTTCAGTTATCATATAGATGTATTATATACATCTACTATTGTCAAGGGTCATTAAGATCAACCGGGGGTGCCAATGGATGAACCACGCGGGATGAATTGGGCGGCCGAAGAATTCAAGGAAGTTGATCTTGGCGACAAGCGGCTTGATGCCAGGCTGATCTGTCTGTGTGACCGATTTTCAGATGCCCCGGAAAGCCCCATCAGCCAAGCCTGCTCAAACTGGGCGGAAACCAAAGCTGCCTACCGTTTCTTCCGGAATGAGAACGTCGATAGTCAGGAGATCTTGACAGCCCACCGCTGCAAGACGGTCAAGCGTGCTGGGAATGAGAAGATCGTTCTGGCGGTTCAAGACACCAGCTACTTCGTCTATACCCATCACCCCTGCACGGAGGGGTTAGGCAGGATGTCCCTGAAGGAAGGAAAACAGCCAGGGAACATCCATTCCAAGGGATTGATGATGCATATTTGCATGGCGGTCACCACGGAAGGAGTGCCACTTGGTTTATTAGACCAGAAGATCTTTGCACGGAAACTTCGGCCAAAGCATGAGCGCCGCAAGGCCGGCAGGCATATCCATGACATTCTCCCTGTTGAGGAAAAGTCGAGTTACCGGTGGCTTGAATCGCTAATAACTACACATAAAGCTATGACGGATACCCGGGTCGTCACGGTATGTGACAGAGAAGCTGACTTGTACGATTTGTTTAAACTGAGCGATCAACTTGGATCGGCGGTTCTTATCCGCGCCAGTGCCAATAGAACCGTCAACCGCAAATCAAGATATGCAGAAAGCGATGTATTGAAGCTCTGGGAATACATAGGCCAACAACCCGAAGCCGGGTCATACACGATCGATATCCCCAGGAAAGGAGAGACGCATAAACGTGCTGAACGGGACGCACGCAAGGCCGTGGTAACGGTGCGATTTTGGGCCTTCCAGATGAATCCTCCTTGCCACAATCCACAGCACGGTAAAGAGCCGCTTCCAGATATAACCATGAACGCTATCTATGTCCTTGAACCCAATCCCCCGGACGGAGAGGAACCGGTTGAATGGATGCTTCTGACCAATCTTCAGATCACATCCTTTGACGAAGCCTGCGAGAAAGTAAAGTGGTACGGCCTACGATGGCGCATCGAAATGTACTTCAAAGTTTTGAAGTCCGGCTTTCGTGTTGAGGCTTGCCGACTGGAACATGCCGATAGACTCGCGCGATATCTTACCGTTATGAGCATTGTAGCGTGGCGACTATTCCAGATCACCCTCGTGGTAAGAACCGATCCGGCTGCCGACTGCTCGACCTATCTCTCTGAGAGTGAATGGAAAGTTCTGACCATAAAAGCAACGGGGAACCGGGAGCCTCCGCAGAGGGCGCCCACCATCGGGAACGTCGTGATCTGGGTTGCGAAACTCGGTGGCTATCTGGCCCGAAAAAGTGACGGTCCCCCCGGTACGCTCGCCCTGTGGAGAGGATGGAAGCGACTGACAGACTTGACGGAAGGTTGGACTCTGGCAACTAAATCATGAGACTTGTGGGTAATAGTAAGGATGGCGACAACACCGCGGATGGGGCCATATCACGCGAAGACGCTTGCACCGAAATGGAAGCCCGTTGGTTCATCACACAGCCTGCCTACCACCATCGTTACGTATCGCCTGCAACAACCGGTCCACCACCGGCGTCAACAACTCCGTCACCAGCGCATGCCCGCGATCATTGGGATGCATACCATCGAGGAAATAATCCGCCACCGCAGCGGCACGATTCCCGATCAACGCCTGGTAACGCCCGTAAACATCAAGGCCCACACACCCGGTTTCACGAGTCACCGTCCGCACCGCCTCCGCATACGAACCCAGCAACACATTGAATCCGTCGAAATCGTCCGGCCGGTACGGCGGCTTGCCGTAGAGTTCCAGCATGGCCGGGGTCCAGTACATCGGATTCGGGGTCATCAGGATCACCCGGCACAACGCCTGCATCAGGGTTTCAACCATGCGGCGGATGGTGGCGGAAAACTCCGCCAGGGGGACCCGTGGGTCTGTCCGGCCCAGCCGCACGTCCACGGCGGCATCGTTGATGCCGAACTGGACAACGGCCAGGCGGGGCTGATGATCCAGCACGTCTTTCCGGAACCGGGCTGACGCCAGGCGGGTATCGTTCCCGCCCACCCCGGCATTGATCACCGTCAGACCCGATGGCCCGAAAATGTCCCGCAACCGATCGGCATACACGACCAGGTTCCGGTCCCCCACGCGGCGCGGCGCCGTCGTGGAATCTCCCAAAGCAACCATCGTCACGGAATTCAGCGGGTTATCCTTTCTTATCGATCACCCGTTCATCAGTCCCCGATAGACATCGAGTGCATATTGATAGATGTCATAGTCGATGTTGGTGGATAGCGAATGGTCGGAGCCATAGACGAAACGTGCGTGGCGGGCCTTCATGCCCTGCATGAAATCCGTTACGCCTTTCCGGACAGCCGCACGGTCACGGCTTTCCAGGATGCGTTCATCCAGTCCGCCGACAAACATCAGGTGTTCGCCATACTGTTCAGCGAACGTGAAGATGTCGTTTCCCGCCTTGACCTCCATTGGATGGATCCCGTCGAAACCGGCCTGCACGATGAGCGGAAGGGCCGGCTCCTGGAAACCACACGAGTGGAAAATCACCGGCAGGTCATGCGCGTGAAAGAACTCCACAATTTCCCGGTAGTAGGGGAAAATCAAGGACTCCAGGACCGCCGGATTGCAGAACAACCGATCCTTGTAGCCCAGGTCTTCATAGATCCATATGCCGTCCGGCTTGCCGGCCTCGGCGAAAAGGATTGTGTAGCATTGTTTGTACAGGTCGGTGTAGGTACGACAGAAGTCGTGAATCCAGTCCGGATCATCGGCAAGGGCCATATACATGGCATAGTCACCCATGCTGCCGCGCATGTTCTCCCAGACCAGGGTACTGCCGTAATGCGACCATCGGCCCTGTGCGCGCCGTTTGGCCAGGTTATCGCGCACGGCCGGAATATCCCCCACCCGCTGGCGGTCAAAGGGAAACAACAACGGCTTGTATTCACGCTCCCATATTTCCCGGCTGGTCATGTGGAAATCCACGTGTTCCGGGGTCCCGGATTTGTGTTTCCAGTATTTCAGCACCGCCCCGGCGCCGTTACGGGTGGTTTTCCAGGCATCGGTCTCCTCCACCGTTTCGCTGAACCCGCGTTTAGGCAACCAGTCGAACCAGCCCCCGCACCCGGCCATGTCGTAGCCGAAATGTTCCAGGGAATCGGTCGGCTCCCCCTGTGCATTGGCCGGCAGGCCCTGTGTCACCCACTTCCGCAACGTGTCGCCCCAGGGACTGTCCGTCTGGGGGACATGATCAACGGGGCGTTTCCTCAGCAGGTTGTCGATCGCTTCACGTCCTGATTGCATGGTTTAAACGCGCTCCTTTCAACACCTGCATCACGCTACGCATCACACGGCCCGGGGTCAACCATCGCTTGTATCCAGCAGGATCATATTTTCACACCCTGAATAAAATACCGGTTGGGCATGCACACGGCCGTCAGCGTCCGGCTTTGGCCTGCTCATATTCCGCTTCGGAGACAGGTTCGATGCGAAGGTTGTCGAACCAGTACAGGCCGGGCGGGTAGTAGGCATAAAGCATGACTTTCATCTCGCTGATTTCCGGGCGTTGCAACGTGGGATGCAGCACCGCGGACTGGGTATGCCAGGCGTTCCCGGCCCCTTCACAGGGAACCACCTTCTCGTAACGACGCCGCATCTCACCTTTAAAAAACCCATAGCAGCGGACCCAGACCTTGGCCCCTCCCTGCCCTTTGAAATCAAACGTCACCCGGTAAGCCTGACCGGACCGGACGGGGATCGCATCGGAGTAGTACGAAAGCCCGTAGGTATCCGCCACGGCATTGCCGGCCGCCTGGGGAATGTTCCAGAAATTGGTGAGCCCCGTCTTCTCCCATTGTTCCACCATGGCTGTTTCCGATATCGCCGTATTCATCCGGATACACTTCCCGTGCGCCGGCGACGCAGGCTCGTTGGTCCATTGAACCCCCAACCCGTCCGGCTGAAACCAGAAAGCCGGCCTGGCCGGCTCCACGGCGTCAGCCGCTTCAAAGTCACCGTTCCGGACAAGTGCCGCCGCCGGTTCTTCAGCCCCTACCGATGTCACAAGCACCAGGCATGATCCCAGCCAGCCGGACAGCGGTATCAACACCCTTCGTGCACCCGTCAATCGCAACACATTCATCGGGTATCCCCCGCCATGCGCCGGAAGTAGTCGGCGACCAGTTCTTCATATCCCTTCGGCATGCCATCCTGCAGTCCCATCATGATTTCCCGCACCGCGGATTCCGGCAGAAGCGCCCGTTCCCGGTGCAGCCCCACTTCAGCCCGGATGTCTTTCCGCGCCTCCTGAAGGGCATCAATTGCCGTGTGATAGGAGCGGCGGACGCGCAACCCATCCTGACTCCGTGCCGCCTCCTCCACATTCCGCATGGCGGTCACGGACGCTTCAACATCACCGGAAGGCAGCTTGTATTTCCGGAGCTTGAGGGCAAGGGCTTCTGCCTGCTGCCGGATCTGCGCCTGGCTCCCGGCAATCCGCGCCATCTTTTCGGGAGGCGGCGGCGGTGTCGGACCACGCAGGCCGGCTTCACCGAACCCCGACAGCTTGCCCCCTCCGGTGGCCCCTCCCGAATCCATCGTGGAGGAATCCTGCACATGGCCCGGTTCAAAGGGACTCGGCGAAAGCCGTGTCGGGGTCTCCCGTCCCCCTTTGCCTTCGGCTGAATCCTGCACCATCTGCCCATGACTCTTGCCGGATCGCCCCTCTCCTGACCGGCCGCCGATTTCCTGCTGGTTGGGCAGCAGGTTCCCGGTGACCCCCTTGGCGCTCATGCTGGAAATCGGGCCATCCGCCGCATCCCACCCCGCTCCCTTGTCCATTGAATCCAGCCACGAACTCGACACATCCTCGATGTCCGGTTCCATCTCGGTTTCCTGATCCAGGAGTTCCCCCACGATATCCTCGAGTTCAGCAGGCAATTCAGCCATCGGAATATCCGCCTGGTTGGCGGGCTCTTCCATCGACCATTTCACATGGTCAGGCGTGTTGGACAACCACTTCTCAAGGTTCTGAACGAGTGCTTCGGCTTTCTCAAGGCCTGACTGTTCGAGCGGCACAGCCATTTCAATTTTCTTTTCGTAGAGCGCTGCGGCAGCCTTGTCGACATCCTGGATAACCTCGTTCAGTTGCTGCGCCACGGAACCGTCACCGAAATCCTGGAGCGGCAACCTGGCCCAATCGGTGAGTTTTTCCTCAAGGAACTTCGCCCACTCCGCTTCTTCCCGGGCCAGGGCACCGGCAATCTCCTCCTTTTCATCACGGGTTAGATCCTCCGGCTGCTTGTCCAGCAGGGACTGGTTGGCCTTGATGATCTGTTTTTGCGCACGCTCAAAAGCGCCCAGGTCATCGGCCAGCGAAGCGGCCGTATCGTCGCGCAGCGCAGGCGGCAGGACAACCTCCTTACCCCGGTTATTTTCCCTGGCCGGATCCTTATTGACCCGGGCATTGGAAACCGTGCCGAGCAACGCAATCAGCTCGTTCAGGATGTAGGTCTGCCGATCAATGATCCGATCCAACCGTTCCGGCAGTTCCGGGGTCGGAAGCCCCCCGATCCCCGCGATCTGCTGGAGCGCCAGACCCATCTCGTGTTCCACCAGCACGGACAGACGGTCGCTGAAACTGCGCGCCTCGGCGGGGAATTTCAACAGTTCGGCCCGGGTCTTCCGCCCGATGGAACGGGCATTCTCCTGCTGTTTCTTCATGCTGTCACCATGCGCGCCGACCCGCTGGTTCCCGATGGCTTCCTCCCGGTGGGTCCGGAGGTTGTCGGCCAGTTCATTGGCCCGCTTCTGTTCCGCAATGGTTTGCTTGAGCAGGTTCATGGCGTTGGCAAGAACGTCCCCTTCCGGTACGGTTAAATCGGCAATCGCTTTAACCCGGATCACCACCGGCTTGGACTTGCCGGGCTCACTGTCCGGCCTGAAGTCCGTACTCAGGGCTTCCAGCAGGTACGTCTCGCCCGGCACGAAGGTCCGCGGGTCGACGGTCAGGGAAAAGGATTCCCGGACCGGTCCCGGATTCCCCGGCGGCCCGGCATATCGCCATTCCTTGATCGGGCGTTGATCGGCGGCGCCGGTCAAGCCCCCGCCGGACCTGCAGATCACGACAAGGGTATGCATCCCGAAATCATCCGACGCGCGCACGGCCAGGGACAAGACCGTGCCGGGCGCCACAAACAGGTTCAGGTTGTCCGCCACAAACCCGACCTCCGGTGCATGATCGGTTTCCAACTGGACTTCGCCGGTCGCCACAATGGCCGGCAATCCGTTCCGCACACTGCGGGTCGTTATTGTGTAGGGGCCGGTATGGATGATGCCGGCATCCGTGGTCCACAGGTTCCCCTCCCGCACAAAGGCCACGTTGGTACGGGAGCCCGACCACATGACGGATGCAAGGGGCTGGTCAAAGGCCATCCGCACCTCCAACGTCGACAGGGGCAGACCGGAGACCGGCGCCGGGGGTCCGGCCCCCTCCCGCAACGGCAGCGCCGTATAGGCCGGCGGTTGAATCCGGAAGACCGACGCCATGATTCCCGGTTTCGGCACCACCGTCACCAGCACATGGCGTGAATAGGTGTCCGCGGCCAGAACCCGGAAACTGAACGAGCGCTGGACGGATCGGAAGGTGTAGTCGTATTGCCCCGGCGTGTCACGCACCTGCATCGGCGCCGTTTCGCCCGCACGCCGCACCGGATCGACAGGCCGCTGTCCCTCGGCCCAGACGATATACGGCATCGAATCAGGGCCAGGCGCCTGGCCATGCAAATCCACCATGGCGGAAACACCCAGGTCAGCACCTTCGTTGATCACGATGTCGGCAGACGGATGAACCACCAGGGAAATGGAACCGGCCGGCGGAATGTCTCCCAGCGGCAGGATATAGCGGGCCAACGCATTCACCACCTGGCGCGGAAAGATGAGGCTGTAGGCTATCCAGAGAATCGCCAACCCGGCAGTCGCCAAACCCCAGGTCATCAGTACACCGCGTTTCCAGAACTCCGAGACCGGCAGGGACGAAAGCACCGTTGAAGAACGATCCAATGTCCGGGACGCAAACATCTGTTCGCCGGGAGCCAGTTCCTGTGTTTCAAGCTGGCAGGCGTTGATAAGCAGATTGTCTTCCACACGCTGTACCTGCTCAAGCGCCATGGCGGTTCGCTCGGCATTCACACCGCCAAGGGCGGGAACCGCAACCTTCCGGACAAAACCCGCCAGCAGGAACAAACCTCCACCCGCGGCTAACGGGAACCGGATGGCGGAAGGCAAATCCAGCAGGTTATCGAGCAGAAACAGGACCAGCCATACACCCAGGGACATGGTCAGCCACCACAGTATGCCGGACATCACGGCAGACCGCTTGATCGTCCTGCCGGTACGAACCAGATACAAGCGTATGGAAGGGAGTCTGGTCACGGCAGCTCCATTCCGTCCTTGAGTCCAATGGCCCAGATTGCTTCCGAGGTCGACACATCCGGCGGTGCAACGCCAGGGGCGAGAATGCCCCGGAAAAAATACCCACGGCCGGCCACCATCAGATGGTCATCACGGTCCTTCCATCTCCATATTTCCAGACGCCAGGGTTGTGACGCCGCTGCATCCAGCGTCGTGGACCGTTTCCGGGAAAGCTGGAGCAAGGTATACACATCGCCACCACACCGGTATACGCCAAGGAGGTTTTGCACATCAAAGAAATCCTCCGCATCCCCCAACCCCTGTTGAATCCGGGCCGCCAGTCCCGTATCCGCCGTTGCCGGCCAGCCTACGGCGATATGCGACGGGAACTTCACGGCCAGGAAGCAATTGGTCGTCAGCAAACCCTTGAGCCGGAAGGTGGAGGCTTCCGTCCCGCGGGTTGCCGGCACGCGCAGAAGGGCGCCCGGGGTCAGCACCACGAGCTCCCCGGCACCCGCTTCCCCGACCTTGATATCGATAACCCGGCTCAACCAGGATGCCGGATCGCTGAACGAAATCCGCACGGGATAAACGATATCGGCGAATGTCTGCCCTTCGCCCCCCCGATCCTTGGCACGCAGGACAACCTTGGTGGTCTGTTCCTTTCCTTCAAGATAGAAAACCGTCGTATAGACATGCCCCCGGATGACCGTGCCATCGGCCAGGGATATCGCCGCCAGGATCTCCCGGACAGGATATGGTTGGCCCCACGTCTCCTTCCGGGTCCGGCCGGCTTCCGGGAAACGCCACTTCTGTTCCATCGTTTCCTGCTCCGGCTCAAAAACCATTTCCTGTAAAACATCAAGGGTCAGCGTCCTGAGCTGCTTGCCATCATGGATCTTCAATTCACTGCCCGTCGTCAGGGAAAGCGTCCCTTCGAGCTGTTCCCCGTTGGAAAATTGGACAACCGCAAAGCGGTTTGACCGGGCATGGACCGGGACGGCGGAATAAAACAGGACGGCGGCCACAACGGCAACGAGGCGAAGCACCCCGGACCGGCAACGGCCTCCCCGTTCCTGCCTGCGTGTTGACAAGGTTCCGTTCAAAACAGGTTCATCCTCCTCCGGATAATCCATTCGCCCACCAGGATAAGCAGAAAGACCAGCACAAACCAGGGAGCACCCGACAGCACCGATACCTCGGACGGAATGGTCCGGGCCTGGCGCATGACGGTCAGTTCCCGCACCAGTTTATCGACTGCCGGTTCATCAACATACATCCCCTTCCCCCGCGTGGCGAGTTCCGTAAGACTGCGGGTATTCAATTCCAGGCGTGCTCCCTCGTCGAGCCGCGGCGCCACCTGGAACACCTTGTCATAAGTCTCCAGCAGGTGGTTGTCCTGGTGGGCCATGAGCTGGAAACGATAGGTGCCCCGCTGTTCGAAGATCATTCGGGCATGAAAGGTTCCGGCCTCCCCCTGCACCGGCTCCACCGGAATCCGCCGGACATCGCGATCATGCGCCAGGGAGGCAGTAAGCTGCAGGGTCGAGGCATCCCCGCTGACCGAGGTTCGGATCTCCACCTCGGCCTTCTCACCCGGCCGGTAGAATGCCTGGTCCCACTTCAACGACAGAATCCGGCCACCTTCCACATTCGAGGCAAGGTTTCGGACCGCCTGCCGCCAGAACAGCCCGTAGGCTTTCTGCTGTTCATCCGACTGGCGTGCCCATTTCCATAAGGTGTTCGAGACAAGCGCCAGAACCGTTCCCTTGCCATACCGTTGCACGACAACCAGCGGAAGCGTCCGCCGGTCCACCGCCACAGTCATGAGCGCCGTGGCCCCGGCCTTCAGATGACCGACCGGAAAGATGGATTCAACCGTAACTCCCTTCGCATGCTGCAGGACATCGCCAATCCCCGCCACAACGGGATGATTGGCAACCGCGGCAGGAATGCTCACCGCGAATCCCCCGCGCAGGAGTTCACGTCCCGGACCGGCAGGTTCCCACGGGACCAGGGTCGCCAGGGAGACGGTATCGGGTGCGGCCGGCAACAGCAGCGACTCGTCGGCAAGGAAGATGACGGCGCCCCCTTGCTCCACATAGGTTTTCAGCGCGGCAACCTGGTTGTCCCTCCAGGCATTGACCGGCACCGCACCGATGACCACACAGTCGAAGGATTTCAGAACCCCGGCATCCGCGGGGAATCCGGATTCCAGATTCTCGTCGCCGGGGATGCGTTCCCCCTGGATGGTAAACCGTTCCCCGATGGTCCGGAAAAGCGCGGTGAAGGTAACGCCCGGATCGCGTATCAGCTCGCTCCGCAGCATCTTGAGCTCCAACCCCAGTTCACGGGCGAAAAACAGGACGTGCAGGGATTTCCGCCGGACATCGATCGCCAGGGTCCGCGTGTTGTTGAGCGTCGAGAGTTCACCGGGCAGATTCCCGAGTACAAGCCGGAATCGCCGGTTACCAAGATCATGGGCCGCCGTCTTGAATGTGGCCTGGAACCAACCCCGGGAAAGATCAACCACGTGATCCCCGGCTTTGATCCATTGACCGTCTGTCTCCCGCTCCAAGGTCAGCGGCACCCGCACCAGGGCTGCCGGGTTGAAGGCAGTTGGAGTCCGCACTCCCACGTCAACCTGGATGTTGAAATCCGCGTCTTTCTCGATGGAGGCAGGGAACCGGACATCCACGATTGCCAGATCAGGGGCTGCGGCAAGGTCAGAGCCAACCCCCACGATGTGCAGCGGAATCGAGGGCCGTTCCGCATGTTCAACCGGTTCATCGCCACCGTCGGTCAGCATCACGACCGCCGCATAGGAGGACAGATCCGAACGCCTGGAAAGCGACAGGAGGGTTGCCCCCACGTCCGTGTTCCGCACACCGGCTGTCGAAACCGGCGCCGGGGCATCCCTGAGTTCCGTATCGAATTCAAGGGGCGTGACCTCCATCCCGGCGGGCAGGTCAGTCCGGATCTTCTCCAGCACGGCCTGCGCACGTTCACGACGTGATAATCGACCGGAATCCCGGACTTCCATGGAAGCAGAAACATCGACAAGCGCCAGGATACGGTCAGCGGTATGGATCCGCAGGTTCCGGCTCCAGACCGGATCCAGCAGGGCCACGACCAGGAGCAACACCACCAGGACCCGGGGCAAAACCAGCAGCAACGCCCGGCTTCGGGACATCCGGGACAGGAGGTTCCGGTAGATGACGGACACCCACCACGCAAGGAGCGCCACCAGCAGGCCGGACGCAACAGCCCCCAGGTGCGGTCGCCACAGCATCATGCCCATCACCAGGTTCATCCCGTTAAAATCCCCCCTGCCGGAAACGGACGATCAACGCCCTGATCCTGTCCCGGATTGAACCTGACACCGGCTTCCCACGCGCTGACTTGCCGGGATGCCGGATGGCGGCAACATTGACCACCAGACCCTCCACCAGGACCGCTGCCAGCGCCAGCAGCAGCAACGGCAGGTAAAGATCCACCCCGGTTCGCATCCTTCGTACCTGCCGGACAAGGGTTTCGCTGTTCCGGTACGCATCCACACGGTGCGGCAAGCCTGCCAGTGCCGGTACGGATTCCGCTTCCAGAAACACCTCACCGCCTTCTTCCACGGACGACCGTACCGCGACATACGACGTCACGTTGCTGGTCTCCAGCGAATAGATGCCTGCCCGGGGCAGGGCCGGCACATCATGACCGGGCCCCTGCCACTCCATCACGCTGCCGGCAACCGCCCGGATCCGGACCGGTTGACGAACCGCCTCCAGCCCCGGCGGACGCCCGCCCGCCACGATGGTTGCCGCACGTTCAGCGGGATTTTGTCCGGACAATACCATGCCATGTATGAAGGCAACGAACCCCGCCTTGAGCGGAAGCGTGCTGGCTGCGGAATCAAACGCAAACCCACTGACAAAACACCTCCCCTTCCCGACCCTTTGTTCGACCACCACCGGCGTTCCGTCCTGAAGCGCCAGCAGCGAAACCACAGGGGAACCCGCCTGCAACGGAAACGTTTTGAACAATTTGATCTGGTGCAGCATCACCTCGCCCGTATCGTCCCGCAGGTCATCCCATACGGCCGCCTGCTGGTTCAACACCATGACAGCACGACCCGCCGCATCGGTAATGAACGGACCATACCTCACGGAAAGCCACGGCGGCATCCTGGCGGGCGGTGACACGGAACCGGCGTCCGGCAGCAGCAGGACATGCCCCCCCTGCTCAAGATATGAACCCAGGATGGCCCGGTCGGCGTCCGGTAACCCCGGCCATACGGACCATGGCAGCACGACCATGGCCGGAGGATCGGCAAATGCCTGCGACAGGGACGCATCCTTTCGCCTGAACGAAGGGACCAGTCCGGACAGGGTCCCGTCACCTGACGGCGATACGGCCAGGGGAACCACGCCAAATCGGTCGGCTTCGCCACAGAACAGAACCGTGCGTCTCGGTTGGACCCGGAAAGCCACCGCCGCATGATTATCCGGCTCAAAAGCATCGTTCTCGATATGGGCGGCCAGCCAGGAGTTCCCGGCGGCAGGCGTCTCAAAGGGTACGCCGATGGTGCGGGTGCTGTTGGGCGGAACATCCGCCGGACAGGAGGTTTTGACCCCGCCGGGAGCCTCGCAGACAAGCCGGATCCGGGCCTCGATCCCGGAGGCATTGTGCAGGGTGGCCTGCGCCAGATATCGACGGTCCGCAACCAGCATCCGGCGCGGCAACTCGATGTTGTCCAGCACCACATTGGCCCCTTCCCACGGCTTACTCGTGAGACGATAGACGGTGATCGAGGCGCCGCCGGGCGCCGGGCGGTGATCCCGGGGTGGGTTCACCCACTCGGTTTCCTGCAGGTCCGTGAAAAGATGTATTTCCCGGCGGGCGGTGGAAGACGCTTCAAGCAGCGAAAACGCATGCGCCAGGGCCCGGGCCGGAGCGCCGGAACCCTGGGTCACCTTGATACGCTCCAGCGATGCGCGAAGCGCATCCCGATCCGTCGACAACCCGTCCGGCATGGCCGCACCCGGGTCCTCCACGAGCAGCCGAATCGCGAGCGAATCCGTTTGGTCCATGTCGGCGATCAGGGCGGCAGCGGCATCAAGGGCGCCTGACAACTTGGGCCGGCCATCCGGTGCAGGGCCCGCCATGGAACCGGAGTTGTCGATCACGACCACCTGGCAAACCGGCCCGCTGCCGGCGTGTCCCAGCCAGACCGGCCTGGAAAGGGCCAGGATAAGCAGGATGATCAGCAGGGCGCGAAGCAGGAGGGCCAGCCATTCCCGGATCCGTTTACGCGCGCTCAACCGGGGCTCCGCCTGGAGAAAGAACATCAGGGATGGAAACGGGCGGATCTGTTTGCGGACCCGGAGGAACAGGTGGAACAGGACGGGCAGTCCCGCCAGGGGAAGCATCCACAGGAACCAGGGGTGGGCGGCAATAATTCCAAACATCGTCCTGCTAGCTCCCCAGTTTACTCAACGAGGTTTCAACCGGTTGCGAGGTTTCCATCAGCTGGTAGGTGGCCAGGCATTCCGCGCAGCCCGATCGCAGGGTATCAAGGTGCTGGAGAACCGCCTCCCGGTAAGCCTCCTTCACCTCGTCCACATCGACCACAAGCCGGCGCCGGGTTTCCAGGTCACGCAGATCGGCAACCCCGCCAAAGGAGAGCCGGCGCTCACCGCGATCCATGACGTGCAGGACCATGATATTATGGCCATCGTGATACAGGTGCCGGATGCCGCGCAGAATCCGTTCCGCATCCTGCAGCAGGTCGGAGATGAGGATGACCAGGCTCTTGGAACCAATATGGGTCGTGGCCTCGTGGATGGCCGCCTCAATGTCGCCCGCGCCGGACGGTCGCACGGTTTCCAGGTGCTCCAGCACCGGCCTGAGCCCTTCGGACGTCCCGACCGCCGGAAAACCCTTGATCAGCCGGCGGTCAAAGGTCATCAGGCCGACGGAATCACGCTGGTTCACGAGCATATACATCAGGCCGGCCGCCAGGAAACAACCGTACTCCATCTTCGTGACGCGGCCTTCATCGCGAAAGGCCAGGCTTCCGGAGGTATCGAGCAGGATCGTGGCACGCAGATTCGTCTCCTCGTAGCACTGGCGGATCATATACTTGTCGGTCCGGGCATAGACCGGCCAGTCGATGAGACTGGTGGGGTCACCCGGGGTATAGGGACGGTATTCGGCAAACTCGACCGAAGCACCATGATGCGGTGACCGGTGCAAGCCGGCCCGGAACCCGTGTACCGGGCGGCGGACCGACAACCCCAGGCTCGTGAGCGCCTCAGCCAGCGTTGATGGAAGATACTTGTATCGTGACATGGAAATCGTGCCGTTTCACCGTCAGACAGCCGCCCGTCAATAGGTGGGTTCCTTGACCTGCTCCACGATGCGCTTGACGATGGCGTCAGCGGTGATCCCGTCACTCGCTGCCGAAAAATTCCGGAATATCCGGTGCCGGAGCACCGGCAACGCGTATTGCCGGATGTCCGCACAGGAGACGGCAAAACGCCCGTTGAGCAGCACATAGGCCTTGGCCGCCAGCAACAGGTACTGGCCGGCCCGGGTTCCGGCGCCCCAGCGTACCCATTTTTCGACGAAGTCCGGGGTCTCCGGTTGTCCCGGCCGCGTGGCCCGCACGAGGCTTGCCGCATAGTGGGCCACATGCGGCGTGACCGGAACCTGGCGCACCAGGTTCTGCAGATCGATCAGTTCCGCCGCGTCGAGCATCTTTTCGACCCGGGGTGCGGAATCCCGCGTGGTGTCCATCAGGATCTGCGTCTCATGCCGGGAATCCGGGTAGTCGACATGGACCGAGAACATGAACCGGTCGAGTTGCGCTTCAGGCAGCGGATAGGTTCCCTCCAGTTCGATCGGATTCTGCGTGGCCAGCACCATGAACGGCTTGGGAAGTTCGTAGCAGGTGCCGGAAACCGTGATCTGCTGTTCCTGCATGGCCTCGAGCAGGGCCGCCTGGGTCTTGGGCGGCGTCCGGTTGATTTCGTCGGCCAGCAGCATGTTGGCGAAGATGGGCCCCGGGTTGAAACGAAACGTCCGGCCGCCGGTCGACGCATTCTCCTCCAGGATATCGGTTCCGGTGATATCCGCCGGCATCAGATCCGGCGTGAACTGAATGCGGTTCGCGCGCAGATCGAGTGACGACGCAAGGGTCTTGACGAGCAGGGTCTTGCCAAGACCCGGCACACCGATGAGCAGGCAGTGCCCGCGCGCGAAGAACGCGGTGAGGATCTGCTCGATCACCGCCCCCTGGCCGATGATGACCTTGCACAGCTCGTTCGTGATCTTTTCCCGGGCCGCGGCAAGTTTCGCCATGGCCGCTTCCTGCGCCCGGATGTCCGTGGAATCCACTGCTTCATGGGTCGGCATATTGCTGGGTCTCCTTATACGTGCCTGGATATGACCGCCTGGTTCAGGCCTTTGCCGCCTTAATGCGTGGCGGCATACATCATGATGTTTACACCGAGTTGCGTTCCCGAGTAAGGCTCGTAGGCCCTGGCCAGCGGGTACTCGCACCCGAGCCAGGCGGATTCAATGTCATAGGGGCTGTAAATCACCCGTACATCGCCGTCAACCTCGATCCCCTCGAGCACGGGATAGGTGATGTCGGGGGTCGCCTTGACGACGGCCGGCGTATAGCGGCTCCGGTCGATCTTGAACACGGCGGTATACAGCGGATGCGTCGGCGGAAGTGGAACCAGCCTGGCGCCGGGCAGCAGGGCGGCGATCTCGCGCCGGGCAACGGCATCGAAACTCCGGAGCCCCAGGCCGTTGTTGATGAGCAGCGTTCCGGAATGCTTCAGGAATCCACGCAGGGCGGCACGGCTCGATTCATCGAGGCGGAAGTCATCCAGCCCGGTCAGGTACAGGAAGGAATAGCCGGAAAGATCGTCCTGTCCCGGCTTGACGCTGACCCGTTTCAGGCTGACCTTCAACGCGGTGCTCTGGCGCAGCTGGACCAGGAGCGCACTGGCTGCACCGGGATGCACATTCCACGCGCCCTCATGCTCAACCTGGGCAAACACAAACTCGTCGGTCGGATGCTGCTCGTCGAGCGCCCCGAACAACTCCGGCTTGGCTTCTTCCCGGCCGGCCGCGGCATAGCCCACGGCGTATGCCACGAGGTTGATGCCGATCTTGTTGCCGGACTCCACATCGTAGTAGATCGCCTCCTGAATCAGGGGCACCTCGCGATCATCCCAGGAACAGCCCAGGCCGTATTTGGACAGCAGGATGCCGACACGACTGCCGACATAGACGCCTTCCAGGAAGGGCTTGTCCGAATCCAGGTTCTTCGGGTACCGCACCGTGTCAACATCCGCCAGCATGTGGTAAAGCGGATGGTCCGGCGGCAGCGTGCGGATCGCACACTCCGGAAATGCCGCTTCCGTGATCGTACGGGCCCCCGCGTAGAAATACGGTGACCCGGCAATCGAGTCGAAAACCACCATGCCCCCGCGCAGCACGTAGGCCCGCAGAACCGCGATCTGTCTGGCATCCAGCTTGATGGTCCGGCTTCCATTGAACAGCAGGACCGGCATGGCTTCCGGCTCACCGCTGAATTCCGACAGGGGAAAGGCCTCACCGGCATAGGGAAGCTCAAACCGCCACTGGCTCTTCCGGAGAATCTGCTGGAGGTCGCCCGGACATTGATTCCAGTCGGCGACTTCGGCGGTGGAGCCATTCCCGTAGGTAAACATGGCTTTCTCACCCCACATGACTTTGCCGATCAACGTGGGCGGCTTGGGTTCGCGTTTCCGTTCCGAGCGCCTGAGTGGCGTGGCCGGCAGGGGCAGCGGAGGAACCCCCTCCCCTCCCGAAATGCGACGCGGGGCCGCCTGGGGAGGCGGTCCCAGCGGACGAAGCCAGTCATCCTCGCCGGCCCGGCAATCGGCCGGGAACGGACCCAGGGTGATGAAGCACAGAAGCCCCATCCCGGCAATAACCGTCAGCGTGCGTTCATTGGCCATGCGTTGTCTCCCCGGGCCTGCCATGCAGGGCGATCCACCACCAACCCTTTTATCAGTAACGTCCCCGGAATGCTATTTATTGTCCACATCCGCCCGGCTGCCCCAGGCATCCCTGGCACGTGCGGCCGCTTCACTGTATGGATGATCCTTGAGCAGCTGACGATAGGTGACGGCAGCCTCCGCATCGTGCTTCATCGCGAATTGAATCTCCACCAGCGCCTGGAGCAGTTCCGACTTGCGGGTGTCGGTCTCCGCCACGGGCAGCAGCTTGCGTGCAAGCAGGAGCGCCCGTTGCAGTTCCTTTCTTCCCTGGCAGATCCCGATCATGATAAGCCCGGTTTCCGTGGCCATCCGCTGTTCCGGTGCATCCCATTCGATGCAGCGCACCATGAATTCCGCGCCTTCATATTCACCCCGGCGGAGATAGTCCCGCGCCGTTTCGAGCCGCGCCTGCCGCTTGAGCGCCAGCGCCGTGTTGTCCGGGGCATAGGAGGTTCCCACCTCCACATAGGCGGCACGCGCCAGGTCAAGATGCCCCTGGGCAAACAGCGCATCGGCTTCATAGATCCGCTTCAGCCGCTGCTCAGGATCCGGAAGCAGGGTCATGTCGACCTTCTGCAGGTGGTCCTGCGCCGCCTCCACCCGGCCGAGGTACTGGATCAGGAGTCCGGAGAAATGGAGATGCGCCCAGGCCTTCTGCGCCGGGGTGAACAGGGGGGACTCGATCACCAGCTCGAACGCGTCGGCAGCGAGCCCGTATTCCTGAAGATCGGGACGTTGGACAAAACGCGCCATCTCGCAGAAGACATTCGCGGTTATGGCATCGAAATCCCCTTTCCGCTGAAGACACAGGGCAGCAAATCGCCTGGCCATCATCAGATCCTCTTCATCGGCGGCAATCCGGTAGACGCTGACAAGATCGGCCACGGGAGCCGCCCGGAGATCCTCACGTTCCAATCGGCGTCGCTCCGCCTTGAAAAGGTGCTTCGGCTGATCCTTGTCCTGGGTCCAGAGGGGATGCACCAACACCCGCTGCGATCCCGTCGAGGATCCTTCCCGGTTCTGGACTTCCAGCTTCACCGTCCGCATACCGGGCGACAGGAACACATGCTCCGTACGGGCCCCTTCCTCCCGGGTACCGTCATCAAATTCCCACCGGTAACGCCGGCCTTCGTCCAGCGCCCGGAAACTTGCCAGGACCAGCGTCGCGGAACCGATGGTGAAATGGCCGGTGATCGCACATTCGAAATGCGCAACGTTTTGCCGGGATGGCGCGGATTCACAACCGGTGACGGTGTAGGTGGACACCGGCACAAAGCGGCCGGCCGGCATGACATCGAATCGATCCTGGCCGGGGGGTTGCCAGGCGGCTGTTACAGTGTATCCCTCCCCCTGCTTCACATTGTAATACGCGATCCGGTGCAGACCTGCGGAAAGGGTGATGCGCCCCTGGTATTGCCCCAGGCGCCCCCCCTGGCAACCATGCCAGCCGGGCCAGGCAGCGATGGCCTTTCCATCAATAAGGATACAGGAGGCATCCTCCGAAATCGTGGCAAAGCCATAATCTCCGGGTTTCTCAACCTGGAACAAACCTTCGATGATCGATACGAAATCCTTCGCAGGTCCGTGCGGATGGATCCCAAGGAAAATATCCGGAATCAGGCTCCGTCCAAGGACCGGACCGGAGGTGTCGCATAGCTGCCGGATGGCCGCCGCGTTGACAGGGTCCCCTTCCCCGCGTTTCCGGGTCTCGATGACAAGCCCTCCCCGAGGCACCCATACGGGTGAATGGACCGGGCCCGGACCGGTATAAACCTCGTAGCTGGATTCCTGTCCCGAAGCATCGAAACGGACCTTCAACGCCTCGCCTTCAGCCGACCACAGGATCTCGCATCCGACTTGCCTGCCATTCGCACCAAAAACCTCGATGCACGTATTGCTGGCGGCACGGTCATTGCTCCAGAGCAGGAAATATCCGGTATCCGTCTTGCCCCCTGCGTCACCGGTGCGCTCGATCCGGTAACGGCAATCGGCATTCGTGGAATTCCATTCCGCCCGGGCCGGACCGGCCCGGAATATCGAGAGACAAAGAAAGAACAGGATCCCGGGCCGTACGCTCCGGCATCCGCGCAGGGGGCTGCCAAACCCCTTCAGGCACATTTTCAATTGCAACACCCTGGTTTCACCCGTTTAGCAGGTTTCATATTGGCGCGCGGCTTCGCACATGGCAGACATCGCCGGAACCCGTTTGTTGGATGTCATGAATGCTCCCCGTCTCCGGCTTGCTTTACATGCCATTCGCGGATGCATCCGGTTGCTTCAAGTCAACAAACGATTTGAGCCATCCATCGAATGACGGTGCCACGGCGGAAATCCTCCCCTGACCGTGATCAAACACATGGACCGGGGCATCGTCAGGCCGTTCGGTCCCGGCAATAATCCTGAATCCAAACACATTTCCCATGCAGTCGGACGCAACGACCACCAGGGCATCATCCATTCCGGCAGACCGGTACGCTTCCGTGGTCTTGAGCATGTCGTTCGCCGAAAAGAACTCCAGCACATCATGATGCAATCCTTCCGGCGAATGGTCCGGATCGCCAACCGTCACAAGGTCCTGGATGCCCGGCGTATGAACGGCCCCGTAGCAGGTCGCGAACCGGATGAAACTTTGCGGAAAACGGGTGTTCAACGCCTTTTCAACCTGCTTCAACGCTTCCGGCAAACAGGGCGTTTTAATCCCGACCGCAAAACGTTCCACGAAACGGTTATGAATCTCGGATCGCGTCATCATCATGTATCCCCGATTTAGAACCGGATCAATCCGGGAACTGCCGCCACCGCATCACGATAGGGCCGGATATACGTCGCGTCCAGGGCCAGTCCGCGAACACCGCCCGCCGCATCATGCGTCACGTGGACCAGGGAGGCATCGGTGTCATAGCCGGGCCGTTCGCCCAATCCAATGTCCAGCCGGTATCCCCACACCAGAGAATCACGCCGGCCATCCGCCCAGTCCAGTTGCAGGGATCCGGGCTCCTTGAGCGTCGCCGCCCGCGCCGTTGCCTGTACCGCCGGCGGGGTTCTCCCGCGAAAGGGAACCAGCACGGATACGAATTCCGCCCGCCCACTGGACATCGGTGCCAGGGCCAGGCACAACTGCGGGGCCGCCAGGGGCCGGCCCCGGTTCGGAACGTCTTCCCCGAATTCCGTGTACAGGTCCGAGACAAAACCCCGCGGCGGATCGGCTTCGCCGGTATGCACCGTGCCCCGGCATCCGTCCGGAAGAACCGGAAACACCATCAGCAGGTTGGCATCCGGATGGCCGGTGACCAGCCGCCGGACGGACGGGTCCCAGGTCACTGGCCCTGGCCCCAGTTGCCAGTTACTTTCCAGGAAGGGAGCGGTTTCATGCTGTTCATCATGATCCGGCACCCGTACGAAGCTGTCGACCACCACGATGGCCTGCCCGTGTATCCACATCAGGAACCGGTGATGACTGACCCATATCCCGCGGCCGAGATCGCCGCCATGCACCATGCTCAACCGGCCGGGATGAAACGTGCCTTCGTAATCCGACCATACCAGGTCGTATCCCGGTGCATGCCGGTAGGCGGTCTGCACGGGATTGGTCTGCGCCTGGTTCCACCCGTTGAGGTTCAAGGTGCTGTGCGCACGGGTGGATCGTCCATAATTACCCAGCGGCGTATCGGCGTATTCAAAGACGCCCGGATCCGCCAGCAGCGTCCGTCCGTAGGCGTGGATTTGGAGGCTGTTCCGGGAATAGTGGCAGTGGCCTTCACCCCAGCGCGTGGCATCAAACGTCAGATAAACGGCATCCGGTTCCCACGCGTCACGCAACAACGCCTGGCCGGCATCCGGGAACCAGCCGTTGGGCGCCGGCAACCCGGCCGGTAATCCCGCGGATTCCAGGAACGCGGCCCGGGCCGGTTGTTCCCGGTCCGGACGTCCACCCTCGAACCAGCCCCGCGAATCATGCAGGCCGTTTTCCGTTCCATTGGGCCGGTTGCAGAACAGGGCGTAATCCCACATGGCCGCCACGCGTTCTGTCCGAACCCGCAAACCCAGCTCCGGCAGGGCATTCGCCATCCGCCACAACAGGGTAAGTTCCTGGGTCATCCAGACATGGTAATGCGGGTTCCGTTCACGATGGCTGCCATCGGCATTGATCTGCCGGTTCACCGCATCGTTCAGGGCGCGAACCGACAGACCCCGCCAGGAGGCGGACTCCGGTACGGTATCCAGCAACAAGGCGGTCTTGAGCAGGTTGGCGGCGTCCGCCACCCGCCAGTTCATGCTGGCAGGACATATCCGCCCTGCCAGGCGGTCCGCCAGACGTACCACGCCGGCCAGCAACCGGTCCACGAACGGCGCGGGAAAAGCTTCGCTATCCATAAACCCGCCCAGCGTACTCAGCCACTCCTGCAACAGCACCGCCTGGGCCAACGAGGGCTTGGTGAAATTGGCAGCCTCGGCATCCAGAATCCGGGTTGTGTAGTGGGTCCGGGCAAAGCCGGCATAGCGCGGATCACCCGTAGCCAGCCAGCCGGATGCGGCCATGCGGATCACGCCTGCATCCCGCCAGGGGGACCCGGCGGATTGTCCGGCCAGCACACGGTCCATCACCGACACCAGTTCCGGTGTCCACGTCGGAAGACCCCAATACATCTCCCCCCGACTCCAGCCAAACAGGTCCTGATACCGTTCCCACTGTTCACGATACCGTGCCGATAACATCATACATTCCTCACGGATCAGGAACCGTCCTTACGCCTTCACGGCTTCCGGATCCTCCGGCTTCTTTTCCGGACCGCCCAGCCGCTCATGCATGTTGGTCAATCGTTCGATCGCCACGGACAGGCGCACGTTGGCGTCCTGCAGATCCGTCATGCGTTTGCTCACTTCCTGCTCGATCCGGTCGGCAAAGGCCATGGCATGATCCCGGTCATTGCGCAAGGTCCGCACAATACGCTGGAGCGATCCGGCAATCTCGATGAATTCCGGACCTTCCGAAACCGGAAACGGCTGGGACAGGTCTCCGGCGGCAACCACACGCAGATAATCCCGCAGCCGCATCATGGACCGGAAGATCCGTCCGAGCAGCATCAACCCCGTGATCGACAGCAGGAAATTCAAACCCACCACCAACAGTATGCTTTCCTGGGTGGCGGAAAGGGGCAACAGGTAAATGACCATGAAATACCCGAACGTCATGAACGGGATCACCGTCATCAAGGCAAACACCACCATCAGTTGCTGACGCCATCCCGCCTGGCTCAAGGATCCATCACGCATACCCACCTCCCTGTCGTTTCCGGCCCTTATCAGGGTGTTACCACCAGGGGATTCATACGCCTGCGGTACTCATCCGTCACCTCAAAAAACGGATCCGGCTCATCCCGCATCGTGAACGGGACAAACACCATGGCTTCATACAGCTCGGTGCCGGCCTTCACGGGTACCGGCAAACTCCGGATATTGGCGCAATAGGTCTGGTTCATCGACCGGATCGTATACACGGTATAGCCGCGATACACCGAGACATAGCTCTGCATCCGGCTGGTGTTGGGATGATGTCCCCCCTTGTGGTAATAGGCCAGCCGGGTGGTGAGCAGGGCGATCCCGGTCCGGTTGGTCACATGGTACAACGCCACCCACGGCGTATCCACGGACATGCGGGAAGCGGAAGGCGATCCCGTATCGTTGCCCTGTGCCTCCGTCAACGGAAGTTTCACCACCTCGCCGTTCTGGCGCGGCCAGGCGGCATGGGTGAACAACGACGGCGTCAGGCTG
>MHBQ01000123.1:6007-12695 GCA_001803315.1 Lentisphaerae bacterium RIFOXYC12_FULL_60_16 | reverse complement strand
CCCGCCGTTACGAAAGGCCAGGATGGTCGTATCCCGGTCCACCGACAAGACGCTGGACATGGAAACCGCCCCCCGCCCGGCTTCAAAACGGTATTGAACCTTGCCGGAAAACTCCTCCAGAAACGGCAATTTCCCCCACCGGATGGTCTCAAGGAAGACCGGCCCCCGGATCATGACCCGCTGGTATTCTCCGGTCTTCCAATCCAGCGCATGACTCCAGGTCGTGCCGGGCCGATAGACGTCAGGCGTCCGGTTGATCACGCGGGCAGATTCCTCGAGTTTGCGTGGATCCACATAGTCAAAGCGGGTTTTCAACGCCTTGTCATCCCAGGTCATGAACTGGCCGGACAAGGGACTCATGCGGATGGAGTAAAAGGCGTTTTCCACGATCTCGGCATCCGCTTCAACCCGCCGTTCCAAGGGACCGGCTGATGGTGCGGCAGGTGCCGCATCCGCCACATTCCACAGGCATACCGTCACCACGCCGCCAACCGGAACCGTCAGGGGAACCGCCGCCCGGAACCGGATCAAGGCTCCCCGGCCCGGCGCTTCCACGGCATAGGTCTGGCAGGGAATTTCCCGGTGGGTCGCCGCTTCCATCCGGGTTGCCCGAACCCGGCCAACGGCATCCGGAAAGGCCGACGTTTCCACGACCACATCAAACTCCACGATCTCATGCATCCGCGCCAGTCCGTATTCCTCGACCACCCGGAACGTCGCATTGCCCGGGCCGGCGGCCCTCGCCCAGGCGCCCGACCCTGCCGGAGTTTCCACCGTCACCGACTGGGTGAACTCCCGGCCGCCATAGACATATTTCAATTCAACCGCATGCCGTTCCCCACCCCGCCAGAACAGCGGCACAAAGACCTCGATCTTCCGGCATTGGCTGGCACGCGCAATGGCCTCGTAGTCGAACGGGGTTCCGTCAAACATCCAGAAGGCATGGGTGGGTTTGGCGCCATCCACCAGGACCTGGCGCGGCGAAAAGACATCATCCCCGAGCGCTGCCCGGATGGTCAACGGAATCCGTACATGCAGTTCATGCAGTTCGGGCGCCCAGATGCCGCAGGCGGCGGTTCCAACCGTGACCGGATCCGTTCCCGCTTCCTGCGCCGCAGCCAGACAGGTTAACAGCACGAGCAGGGCCATGGCAGGGGAACGCAGCCGTCTCACCATTCCCTCGAATCCGGCACATCGATCCACATCCCGCCTTCCAGCACGGATTGCTGGCTGACCAGGCCCGGCAGGCTCATGTCCATGGCTTCATCAATGCCGATCGGGCAGGGCTTGACGCCCAGGATCGCATCGGCCCAGTCCCGCACCTCGAAATAATCGCCGCCGCCATGGCCGGCCCGTTTGGCTTCCTCCGGCGGATTCCGCCAGATCTCCGGCATGTACGCCTCGACAATGGCCGGGTCATCGGCGTTGAACCATTTGGGTTCCGGGCTCAAGGCGCGCAGCCACAGCTTGTTCACATCGCCGGGGCCGTTCCGCGAGGATTCATAACTCCCGTCCGTTCCCTGCAACTGGTAATTGGTCATGGCATGCGGCCGGTCCGAAATCATGTCCACCCGGATCTTGACCAGCCCGCCGCTGCGCAGCTTGCCCATCATGATGCTGGTATCCTGCGCATAGGCGTCGCCGCGGGGATCCCGGTAGTGATGGCCGCTGCCCGCGCAACACACCGAGATTACCCGGTCGCCCGGCATCCACTGGAGGATCGGCCCCAGGCTGTGCGTTCCGTAGGTGATACCCTCGACGCCGTTCTGCCATTTCCGGCGCCATACGGTGATCTCGTTGAGCCCCTTCAATTCGTGCAGGTATTCGCCTTCGCCGAAATAGGGCGTGCCGAACAACCCGCGCCGCACCAGTTCCCGCACCAGCACGTTGGGCCGCATATAGGTGTAGTTCTCCGCCATCATGTAGATGGCGTTGGAGGTGTGGGCCGCCTGCGTCAGGTCACGACATTCCTCGATGGAGATACCGGCGGTCACCTCGCTGAGTACATGGATATCCCGCTTCAACGCCGCGATGGCCTGGGGCGCATGGAACTGCATCGGGGTCCCGATGACCACGGCATTGACTTCGCCGGTGGCAATCATCGCGTCGTAATCGGTGAACTGCAGGCGCGCACCCAGCCGTTCCGCCGCCTTGGGCAGTTGGTCCCGGTTCACATCGCACACCGCCACCACCTCGATGGCCTCCATGGCGTCGCATGCCAGCTTGAAACTGCCACCCCGCGCACAGGCCCCCGCAATACCCACCCGAATCTTGTCCATTGGTTCCCCCTCGTCACCGCCCGCAATCTCCATCGCTCACGGTATGCACCACGTCCAGTTCCCGTGCCCCATCCGGACCCTTCGCATGACAGGCCAGCAATCCCCAATCCCGGTAGTCGCCATACGCCAGCTCGGCATCGAATACCTGGTGCGACAGGCAGACCGTCTCCACCCGTCCCCCCCACGCCACCTCGACCGCGGTCGCCGCATGGGCATCCGCATCCCGCCCGTTAAGCTGCACGGGCAGGCGCCGCAGGGTGACCGGCGGCATGCCGAACCGCATCGGCGCCAGCAGCCAGACCAGGCAACCGGACCCCACGGTCTGCCGGTACACATAGGCCGGATGCCGGGCCGGATCCAACTTGCGTTCCTGCATATAGGCGGCGCGGCCCTCCGATTCGACGGCCTGCAACGGCACGGCGTCCCCTTCCGGCGGCATGATCCACAACCGCGTGGCATCCCCTTCACCCAGTTCGATCCGGGTTCCATCCAGTTGCCCCGGCACACACCCGTGGAAATACACCTCGCAGGCATTGTCCACCGTCGACTCGATCCAATCAAACACCAGCCAGTATCCGGCCTCGTCCGCCCGGCGCGGTTTGCGGAACAGGATTTTGCGCGCATGCAGGGTCTGGCGTTCCGGGTATTGATAATATCCCTCATGCACCGCCTGGATGAAATCATGCGAAGGTTCCGAAATCCACCGGGTGACTGCTGGACGCAGGTGGTGCTTCCACCGCCATTCGCTGACGATCGGCACCGGCTGCTCCCCCTGCAGCACCAGGCACGAATGCGCCTCCGCCCGCTCATCGTAATTGCGGCCCGGACTGTTCCCGTAAGGGGCACATCCCATCTCGCCGACAAACCGTACCCCGTCCGCATGGACTTCCATGGACAGGACATCGTTGTGCCCGTGACTGGTCACGATGGGGCCCCGCTCAGCCGCCGCCAGCGACAGGTAGGCCGCGGACCGTGCACCCGAACTGCGCAACGCCGCATAGCCGGTTGATCCCATCAGCACCGACCGGGCCGCCGGGTTACGTTCCCGCGCCGCCGCATAGGTCCGCGCCCCTTCCAGGCCCACCATCCAGAATACCGATTCGGGAAGCTCGCCCAGCCGTTCGCCGCACACCCCATCCCGCATCCCGCGCCATTGCTCGGCATACCATTTGCATTCCCGGTCGCCCGACAGCGCAGCGGCGATCGCCGCCAGGTTCGTCAATCCGCCGGATTCGTGGTGACTGTCCCCGATGGACGGCACCGACCCCTGCGGCGTGGCCAGGCGCAACAGGTGCATCGTGGCATTCATCAGGCGCGTTTCAAACCCCTCCGACAGCGGAATGGCGTTGCGCCGGGCCAGCGCATAGAAATCCCACAACCAGTTCACCGAGCCCTGCTGGTAGGAGGGCGTCGTTTCCCGCGCACCACCATCCGCCCGGTAATGCGCCCGCAGGTGTTCCTCGACCACGCTGAAACCCGTCTTGAGAAAAAATTCCGAGCGCTTGAATTCAGGAAACAGCAGGGCGATGAACGGAAGGATCTGCATGCCGTGCAAATACCAGTTGTGCCCCTCCGGTCCCAGCGCGAGCTGGTTCCATTGCGAGACGGCATCATCCCAGGCGTAATCGGCAATGGCGGCCAGGTGGTCCAGCACCGCCACCCGTCCCTCGACCGTGAATCCCGGACAGTCCAGCAGCAGGAACCAGGCATCGAGTTCATAAAGCCCCTGCGACCCGTTGAAGGCGCCCCAGGTGAACATGCTGCCCGTTTCGTTATCCCGGTAAAACTGTTCAAACGCGGTTCCGTATTTCGGATCGCCGGTGGCCCACCATGCCTGGCCCAGCTTACGGACACCGCTCAATGCACGGGGCACCCGCGCCTGTTCGATCGTCATGGCCGCCACCCGGTCAGCCGCCGCCGGATCAAACGACCGCCAAGCATCGTAATGCGCCTTGCAAAACGCGAGGATTTCAACCTTGCGACGGTATTCAACGCGGAACCGGCCCGCCGGCCGGCCGGACACGTACTGCGTAAACGCTTCGGCCGGTGTCGCAGACCCCCGCACCGCCGCCAGCTCCGGTCGTTCCAGATCCACCGCCTGCATCACGTGGTCAGCCTTGTTCATCGGGTACCCTCCGTTTCAAACCGGGTTACCCTATCCCACGCGCCCTATATTCTCAACCATTCGTTGTGATTCCAAGGGCCAGCCCCCTCCTCTGCCCATGGTTTATTGAATCAGGAGGACACTCCCCTTGGGGCACGTGACAGAAGCTGTCGGTGTATTGCCATAAGCGCCCAGGTTGATCCGGTCCCCGTTTGGCGAAGGTTCCCGGATATAACTGTCGGCTGGATCACCCGCATCGATCCCGGGACTTTCCAGGACCGTCCTGGCCCGGGTTCCGCCGGAAAAATATCCTCCCACATAATGGGCCACCCGCGAATTTAAATGGTAATAGACCGAATCAACGAACAGCGGATCGGCCTGCAGGTTGCCAAGCCCGGGCTGAGGTTCCTGCGAACAACTGTAGGAGACGGTCGTATTGGTGATGCCGCCGGCCGTATTATCCCATACGATGCAGTTCCGGGCCACCACCGTACCTCCGTTGTTATAAAGACCCCAGCCGGGATTGCCCGCCATGGTGCCGTTGATGACGGATACGGCGCCGCCAGCCACTCGAATGCCATGCCCTTTCACGGCTCGCGCCGCCAGCACATTGGAAAAAACGACCGTTCCGCCGCCCACGTAAATGTCCCCCATCCCATACGCTCCTCCCGTACCGTTGGCGACCGCCACACAACGGTAAAGGATCGCATTCAGGCTGGCTCCCGTAACGTGCAGGGATCCACCGGCGGCATAGGTTCCGTAGGCATCGTTCCCGATAAACGTGCAGTTGGAAACGATCAGGGGAGCCACGTCGCTGGCATACAGGGCTCCGCCCAGCGGGTTTTCCGAGGGATGCCCCCCGACCTGCTGGACAAAATTCGTCGTGAATGTGCACGTGTCGATCAATGCCTGTCCACCTTCAAGCGAAACGGCCCCACCCCGCAACGTCCAGTATGGAAACGTGATGTCGTTGCGACGGAACACGCAACGCCGCAGGGTCACGGCCACGTTGACACAGGCGATGCCGCCACCATAAGGGACGTTCCCTCCACCGGTATAGGTGGTCAGGATACGGTTGGTATATACTCCGCAGTCGACCATTTGCAGGGAACCGCCGTCGGCATACAGTCCGCCGCCTTTATGGGTGCCGGCCAATCCTTCCAACCGGTTGTTGACCAGCGTGCAATTGGTCAGAACGGTCTGGCATCCGGACAGGTACAACCCGCCCCCCTGAAACGTGACGTCTTCCCGCAAACCGTTCCGGATGCTGACACGGTCCAGGGTCAGCGTCGAATTATAGGCCTTCATGATCTGCATGACGACCAGTGCGTTCCGTGTCAGGATGGTGGGGGCATTGGTACGGTTGCCGGGCGCACCGATACCGGCATATTCCCCCCGGATGATCAGCCCGGGCATGTTGGAGATGATGATCGGGCTGGAGTTGGTGTAGGCGCCATACCGGGCATAGATCGTATCGTCCGGATATTCACAACTGTCGATGGCTTCCTGGATATTATCGAAGGCATTGGACCAGCCGTTCCCGTCCTTCCATCCGGCGCCGGCGGGGGCCACGTACCGTGTCATGGCCTGGGTGGTCAGCGGGGTCAAATCGCGGATCGTCGACCAGGCGGTCCCGGCCGTGTTGGAGGCCAGGATCCGGTACTGGTAGTTGCTGCCCGGCAACAGGCCGGCAATCGTCTTGTCAAACGATCCGGCGGGATACCCGAACCCCACCACGGAGGTAACGCCTCCGCCCACACGCCAGTAGTGAAACCAGGTTTGCGGTGTTTCGCCCCCCGTTTGTGTTACCACGCCGTTCAGGCGGGCGGTCGTGCGCAGGACATGTGAGGCGCCGCTGTTACTAACCGCCGGCTGCTGCACAACCGCAAACTGCTGGACCGGGAACGACCAGTCGGATCCGGTCGTGTTGGTAACATAACACCGGTAATAGTTGGTCATGGCGGTCAGGCCGGTCACCGCATTCGAGAAGATCTGCCATTGTCCCCAGCTTGCACCGAGGGTGGCGGCATTTTGCCAGGCGCTCGTACCCCCGTTGGTGCTGCCGTCGAAGGCGCCCCAACAGAGGTAGACGTCCGGATTTTCCGCATCGCCGGTGTGCAGGATCTCGCCGCGCAGCGTGGCGCCGCCGGCGGTCACATGCACCGGGGGATAGGTGGCCACTGCCAGGTTCGTGAAGATACCCGGTTCACGGATAAACGACCGGGACGCTACAACGGTGTTTCCGTAAGCCCCGAGATTTATCTGGTGGCGGTTCGGTTGCGTCTCGTTCTGCCAGGCAGCGGCC
>MHBQ01000123.1:0-5976 GCA_001803315.1 Lentisphaerae bacterium RIFOXYC12_FULL_60_16 | reverse complement strand
TGACGGTGGAATTGGCCCAGCCTCCCCCGCTGAAAAATCCGTTGGTGTAGTGTCCGGCCCGGGATTCAAGGTGGTAGAATGCGGTATCGACAAACCGTGGATTGACCTGGATATTCCCCAACCCCGGGAACGGTTCCTGGGAACAACTGTAAGTGATGTTTCCATCCTGGAACCCGCCGAAAGTGTTGGCCCATGTGATACAGTTCCGGGCGGATACATTCCCCAACACCACCCGTATCCCCCAACCCCCATTATCGGCAACGGTCACATTCCTGAGCCAGACAGGGCCGTTATATGCCTGGATCCCGTTGTCGGGATACCGGGCAATCAGGCAGTTGGTGAAACTCATGGCGCCGGAACCCGTCTTGTAGATGCCTTCCCCGGTTCCCTGCATCCAGACCGTCTGCTCAAACCGGACCGGACCCCCGGCATCGCACCAGATGTCTTCCGTCGCCGTACTGTCGGCTGCCGTGTTGCCGGTGAAGGTGCAGTTGGTGAACCAGGCATCCAATCCCGCGCCGGTCAGGACCAGCACCCCGCCCCGCCGGAACGTGGGGTCTGACACTTTGATGTGGTTCCCGCCGAAGGTGCAGGTGCGGAAAACAAGCGGGCTCACATTGTCAAGGTAACACGCACCGCCATACCGGTTGGCGCCGTCACCCGCACCCCGTTTCGTAACGTAGTTGTTGGTGAACAGGCATTCCGTGAACGATGCCGCACCCCCGCCCAGGTAGGCGCAACCGGCATAGGACCCGACATCCTGTCCGCGCACCCAGTTGGCGCGGAACACACACCGTTCCACCGTTACCGTGGCATTGAGGGTATAGAGCGCACCGCCGCGCTGGTCCACCGTATACTGTGCGGCCATGGTAATGTAATTGGTAAGGAACTGCGTATCCTGGAGGTTCAACCGACCCCCGTCGAAATAGATGCCCCCGCCGAAACCGGAACCGGCGGTATCCAGCGCGTTCTGGGTGAACACACAATTACTGAAGGTTACATCGCTGTTGCCCAGGAAATTGGCCCCCGCTCCGGACTGGCCGCCGTATTGCAGGAATCCGCCGCTGACGGTTATTCGTTCAACCCGGACCGTACAGGTATTCCCATGGAATATGCGGACATTGTAGGCGGGGTTGCGGGCAAGGATGGTGGTGCCGTTGAGGATCCCCGGAGCCCCGCTTCCCAGGTATCCACCCCGCACGGACAGGTCCCGTCGGTTCGAAAGGGTAACCGGATTGCTGATCCAGTAGGTGCCCTCCTGGAGATAAATAACATCCCCCGGCGTTGTGCAGGCAGCAACGGCATCCTGGATATTGCTGCGGGCATTGCTCCACGATGAACCGTCCAGCAAACCCATCCCTGCGGGGGTGACATAGTTGGTGGTGGCGGGAACCTGCACCGCCAACCCGATGCCCAACAGGATCCATGGGGAAATAGGTTTCATGGTAATGGTATCCCGCCGATTGCCTTACGCCGGATATTCTCGCATGGAACCCGGAGATTGGCAACTTTCCCTTACCCCCGATTCTCCGGGTGACGGTCGACAAACAGGATGCTATCTTCTGCGGTGAACCGCATCATCCATCAACCTTCGAGGAGGCCCGACGACGATGAAATACTCCGTGATACTTGGAAATCTGGGCAACACCTGCGACCGGTTTCTGTCGACCGGATACAAGCAGCAACCCTCCAAGGCACAGATGGTACGACAAGCCGCCTCCATCCCCGGGGTATCAGCGGTTGAGCTGGTGGAAAACTGGGATGTCACGGCACAGAATGTCTCCACGGTCAGGCGGATGCTGAAGGATAACGGACTGGCCTGTTCCTCCATCATTCCGGATCTGTTCTCGAACAAGCGGTGGGGATCGGGGTCCTTCACCGCCCGGAACACCGCCATCCGCCGAAAGGCTGTCGATGCCGTCAAACAGGCGATGGATCTTGCCGCCCAGCTGTCCTGCAAGACCATCAACCTCTGGCCGGGCCAGGACGGTTATGACTACTGTTTCCAGGGTGACTTTGTGCGGGCGCATGACTGGCTGCTCGACGGCATCATCGCCTGTGCCAACCATGACCGGGCCATGAACGTGGCGCTCGAATACAAGTGCAAGGAACCGCGGACCCATTCCTATTTTGCACGGGCCGCCGACACGCTCCTGTTTGCGCTGGAAACCGGATGCCCGAATGTCGGGGTTACCATTGATACCGGCCATGCCATGGCCGCCGGCGAAAACATGGCGGAGGCGGCGTCCCTGCTGCTGCGGGCCGATAAACTGTTCCACCTGCATTTCAATGACAACTATCGCAGCTGGGATGACGACATGATTGTCGGCACCGTGCATTTCGTGGAGTACGTCGAGCTGCTCTACTGGTTGAACCGCCTGGGCTACAAGGGCTGGTATTCCATGGATCAATATCCCTACCGGGAAGATGCCCGGGGTGCGCTGAACGGAAGCGTCCGGTTTATTGCCGGATTGTGGAAGAAGATGCAGGCGCTGGGATTGGAAAAATTCGACCAGGCAGTCCGGGACGGCAAGGCGGTTGACATGAGCACCCTGATCCGGAACCTGCTGGGCATGCGGTAACGTATTTATGGAAAGGCAATGGCCATGCCACAACCGGATTCCACACACAAAACCGACACCGTCACCCGCAAGGAACTCAACCCCATCTGCCAGGTGGTGCTGTTCAACGACGAAGCGAACTCCATGGAATACGTGGTCCTCTGCCTGATGCAGGTGTTCGGACACAACCTCTCGATCGCCGCCAAGATCATGTACGAGGCTCATCACCGCGGCCGGGCCATCGCCGAAGTCGAGGACGAATCCCCTGCGAACCATCACTTGAACCAGCTCCACACCCACGGCCTGAACGCCTGCGTGGAACGAATCTGACAGGAGACAACCCCATGACCCTCGAAACCCTGGTCCGTAACACCCGCAGTTTCCGCCGCTTCGATCCGGCCACCGCCATACCGGAATCCACCCTTCGCGACCTGGTCAATCTCGCGCGCCTGTCAGCCTCCGGCGGCAACCTGCAACCGCTCCGGTTCCTGCTGTCCTGCACCCCGGAACGCAACGCCCTGATTTTTCCCCACCTGCGGTGGGCCGCCCTGCTCAAGGACTGGCCCGGACCTGCCGAGAACGAACGCCCCACCGCCTATATCGTGATTGTGTGTGATACGGCCATCCGGCCCGATCCGGGATGCGATCAGGGCATTGCCGCCCAAAGCATCCTGCTGGGGGCCACCGAACGCGGCCTCGGGGGATGCATGATCGGATCCGTGGACCGGTCCGCCTTGCACCGGGCACTGGCCTTGCCGGAATCCCTCGCCATTTCACTGGTTCTCGCCTTGGGAAAACCCGCCGAACAGGTCCAACTGGATGAGGCGGTCAACGGCGATGTCCGCTACCGGCGCGATGCACAGGGCGTTCACCACGTTCCCAAACGCCCGCTGGATTCCATCCTGGTCGGTTAAATCGTCGCCCGCGTGCGGGCGATGATCTCATCCTGGATGGATTCCGACAGGCGGACAAAGACCGAGCTGAACCCGCTGACCCGCACCACGAGGTCAGGATGCCGGTCCGGGTGACGGCGTGCATCTTCAAGCACCGCCTGGTCCACACAGTTGGTCTGCAGGACCGATCCGCCCGCCTCCAGGAACCGGCGCAACACCGGCACGATAAATGCCGGCCGCATCCCGCCGCTCAACGCCGGCAGCTTGACATCCAGCACCGCCACCACCGGGTACCGGGTCATGTCCAACGGCTCCAATGCCGTCAACAATCGGCCCAGGTCTGCTTCCGAACCCAGGGCCTGCATACTGGGGCTCATGCCGGAAGACAGGTGCTCGCCGGCCCGCCGGCCATCCGGGGTGGCACCGGTGGACTGGCCGAAATGCGTGAAGGACCGGAACGAGAACAAGCTGGCCTCGTAGCGGCCGCCACGGGTATTGGGCATGCCCGCGGTCACCCGTGCCACATCCGCAAACACCCGTGCCGAAAAGGCGCGCAGATCCGGATCCCCCGCCTGCCCGAATTTGGGAACCCGGTTGAGCAGGTAGGCACGAAAGGCGTCCTCCCCCTTGAAATCAGTCTCCAGCATGCGGCGCAGATCCGCATACGAGACTTTCGGCGCGTCAAAGCAGACGGCTTTGACGGCGAACAGGGAATCGACCAGCGTACCGATCCCCGTCAGGGAAACGCTTCCGAAGTTGTACCGGCACCCGCCCGCCATCATGTCACGCCGGCGTGCCAGGCAGTCGCCCAGCGTGGCGGAATGCAACGGGCAGGGATTATACCGCCACCCCTCCCCCTCAGTCCGGTTCCGCTCCCGGATATGCGCGTCCACCACGTCCTTGAGATTGGCCAGAAACACGTCATGCAGGGCATCATACGATTGGCACGATTCATACGGGCGCGGCTGGATGCCGTTGGCCCGGCAGAAGGACGCCAGGGAATCCGGGAAAAATCCCAGCCGGAACACCGCCAGGAGGTTCAGGTAGATGGTCGCGCGGCTGTTGACCTCGCATTCCTCGATGACGTTCTCCTGGCATCCGCCGCCGACATACAGGCGGCAATCCTCAAGCGCCTTGCCCATGCGTTGGTTCGAGGAAATCACCACATCGTCGTTGAAAATCGCCAGGGAATTGCCGCCGACCGCGCAGGCGGCCAGGAGTTCATAATAGGCGGGCGGATGGTTCCGGGAAATCCGGGCATTGATCTTGGGATCGATCAATTTCAGGTCCCGGTGGGTCTCAATCAGCAGCCGGGTCAGCGCATTGAAGACCGGCATACCGTCACGGTCACAGCCACCCAGCGTAATGGTCCCGTTGGTCCCGACATTCCAGGTCGGCGCATGCATCATGCCGTAGCGCGTATCGCTGATGGCCAGGAAATGGCCGATCAGGGACCGCGCCTCCGCTTCCGTCAGGCGGCCGGATTCGATATCCCGGCGGTAATAGGGGATGAGGATCCGGTCAACATGCCCGAACACGCTGATCCCGTTGCCTTCAATCGACTGCATGACATAAAAGATGAACAGGATCGTGTTCAGCGCCTCGAAGAAGGTCTGCGCAGGTTCGGCGGGAACCCGGCGCGCGGTCATGGCGATCCGGCGCAGCCGCCGCCGGATAACCGGGTCCTGCTCCTCGCTCAGCAATCGTCCGGCCTCCCGGGCAAACCGCCGGGCAATCCGCATCATGGCGTTGAGCCCCGCGATCGACGCGTTCAGAAAATCCTTTTCCTCGCGGGTTGCCGCCGTGGCACGGGATGCCTCCGCCTCCCGGCGCAACCCGCCCAACCCCAGGCGCAGGATCTTCTCGTAACCCACCGTGTGATGGTTGTCGTCCAGCACTGCCCAGCCGGAGGATAACCCCTGCTCCCCCGCCACGTGCAGCCACGCTTCGCTGGAGGTGCGCAGGGCCGTGTTGGCAGGCGTCCGTTTCAGCCACCCCCCCACCCCACCCGTCCCCAGGTCCGTGCGCGGCCGGCCCGTGTTGAATTCGAAATAGAAGGGCGAATGCCGGAAAACATGCACCGGACACGTACGGGTCAGGTACGTGTAACCCATGGCCTTGCATCGGTATGAGGACCAGCGGGGATGCCGGTCACAGGCGGCATGCAACGCCGATTCCCAGGCGGATGTGTCCAGCGGATCGGCGCCGTAATACGCCTCGAATTCCGCAACCAACCGTTCCCGCTCATCCGTAAATGACCGGTCCGTCACCGTTTTTTGATCCTTCATTGGTGCCGGAAAGTATACCATCCGGCAATCGGCTTGCATACCGGCAAAGCACCGCTGCACACACGCGGGCGCTTCATGCGCTCATAGAGCTATCTATTATACGCATATTGAACATCCTGGGCATGCGTGTTTATTGTCTCGTAATATCACATATAATAGTGATACATATCGGCATGAATAAGATTAATGAACTGATTGTGAAACGCGACGCACTCCTGATGGAACTGGCGAAGC
>MHBQ01000122.1:2487-4508 GCA_001803315.1 Lentisphaerae bacterium RIFOXYC12_FULL_60_16 | reverse complement strand
GTTTCCATCTCGGCTTGTGCGAGGCCGTGGCTATTCGGATCTGGGCAATCACTTGTAAGGAATGCAGAAGAAGGTTCTTCCTCTGCAAGGGATGCTTTCACGGTCAACGCTATTGCTCGGATGGGTGCCGTTCGACGGCACGACGACGCCAATGCCGTTCGGCTCAGGCGACCTACATCGCCAAACACGAAGGGAAGGTGCGTCGCGCAGCCGCGATGGCTGCCTTTCGAGAGCGAGAACGCAACGGGAGGGTGCCGAAACAACATCTTGAATGTTGTAATAGATCAACCTGTGGCTCTGATGCTCCATCTGGCATCAAAATGCTTCCCGACGAGGCCTGTTGTTGCCGTTGCGGTCGCCGAGGGCAGGTACGACAGCGGCCCTAGCGAGAGGTGGAGCCGATGGATGAGCGAAAGACTGTCGAAGAGCCAACCCGTATCGCCGCGGAACGCCCTCATGATGACGGTGGGCAGAACGCAGGCTCCGGGAACGAGTATGGCGAGCAGATGCTATCACTCGAGGAGATCGGCGATGCTTTCGCAAACCTACGCGTGGTGAATCCGCATGCGGAGAAACAAATGAGCGCGTCCCTGGAACGTTACGGGCAGATGTCTCCGGTGGTGGTCTGCCGAAACGCCGAAGGTGGTTACGAGCTTCTGGACGGTTTCAAACGGCTGCGAGCGAGTCGGGCGCTCGGCAAAATCTCACTGCGGGTTCGGGCATTGAAACTTGGGGTTCGGGCAGCGAAAGCAGCGTTGCTGTGTCTGAACTGGGTGGCGCGATCGGTTAACGATCTGGAGGAGGGATGGGTGGTTCATGCACTGTGTCGCGAGGATGGTCTCACTCAAGTAGAGGTTGGGCATCTCTTGGGAAGAGATCGTAGCTGGGTCAGTCGTCGTCTCTCGTTGGTTGAGCGACTGAGCGATGAGGTTCAATCGCAGCTGCGCTTGGGTTTGATCACCGGAACCATGGGACGAGAGTTGGCGCGTGTGCCGCGCGGCACGCAGGAACGTGTGCTGGCAGTGGTCAGCGAGCAATGTCTTGGGAGCCGTGAAGTGGTGTTGCTGGTGGACCTGTTGCTTGCATCGAGTCGTGAGAAGCAAGAGCAGATATTGCGTTCACCCCGTGAGGCTTTGTCTGCGCAGGAGAAAAGTCCCGCAAAGGTGGTGCGGGATCCACGGCTTGCCAAGGTCGGTAACCAACTTCTTGTGGAACTCTCTCGCATGGAGTGGGTGTGCGCTCGGATTGTGTCGGCGGTTGGCCCCCCTGGCCTGTCTCAACTGCGTCCCGCAGATGTGCTCGTTCTGGCACCTGCGTTTGGTCAGGCGTATCGCGCCGGCCATCGGGCGAGTCAGGCGTTGAAGGATGCACTGTCGGCGGTCCAAGGACAGCAAGATGACATCGTACAGCAGTCGTGAAGAGTTAGAAAATCTTGTAGTGACTCGGCACCAGGCGGGGCGGTCAGCTCGAAGTTTAGCCAAGGAGCTGGGCATCAGCCGCAACACAGTTCGCAGGGTATTGAAGAGAGTCAGCCAACAGCGGCAGGAAGGTCACGACTTGGTGTCAAAAAAGACCCGCGTGCCCAGGTCGAGCAAGTTGGACAAGTACATACCGCAGATGGATGCGCTGCTGGAAAAATATCCAAACATCAAAGGCCAGCGAGTTTTTGAAGAGCTGCAAAACGCAGGTTACCAGGGAGGAATCTCGATCCTGCGCGAAAAGCTGCATGCACTTCGCCCCAAGCCCAAGCGTGAACCGATCGTACGCTTCGAGACCGAACCCGGCGAGCAGGGGCAAATGGATTGGAGTCCCTACACGCTGAAGCTGTGCAATGGCGAATCGCTCAAAGTGTTGTGCTTCTCGTATGTCCTGGGTTTCTCACGTCGACAGTACATCGATTTTGTGGAGCATCGAGATTTTCACACATTGATTCGACGTCACCGAACGGCCTTCGAATATTTTGGCGGCGTTCCCCAGCATTGCCTCTACGACAGCGAGAAGACGGTGGTGCTTCGCTGGGA
>MHBQ01000122.1:0-2480 GCA_001803315.1 Lentisphaerae bacterium RIFOXYC12_FULL_60_16 | reverse complement strand
CAGCCGATCTACAATCCTGCGTTTCTTCAATTCATCACGCACTACCATTGCCGTCCGGTCGCCTGCCAGCGCAGGCGACCACAAACGAAAGGAAAGGTGGAGGCACCTTTTCAATACGTGGAAGGCAACCTGCTCAACGGGCGTACCTTCGTCGACCTCGATGACGTGCGCCAGACAGCGCAGTGGTGGCTGGCGAATCGTTCCGACCCACACATCCACGACACCACTCAACGGGCACCGCTGGAGTTGTTTTTGTCCGAGGAGACATCGGCGCTTCAGGCGCTGCCGCTGCATCCATATGACACCTCGGCGGTCGGCTTTCGGGTTTGTTCTATGGACGGCTTCGTCGAGTGGCTCACGAACCGCTACTCGGTGGCCTACGAATACGTGGGTGAGATAATGACGGTGAAAGTAAGCGAGAACGAAATTGTGGTCTACAGTCCGGATATCCGCGAGGTCGCCCGTCACGAGCGTCAGCCGGACTCAGCCCACAAGACGCGGGAGCTCCCTGAGCATAGGGCCCATGCCAAGAAGGTGCGCTACGGCCTGGAGTCGGTGCGCGACACCTTTCTCGCGCTGGGGGAGACGAGTGAGGATTTCCTGAAAGGCTTGCAGAAGAGCTTCCCACGCAACAGCGGTTATCACGCCCGGCAGATCTTGATTCAGAAAGATACGTACAACAGCAACGATATCCACCAAGCGCTGGTGCATGCCATGCGCTACCACGCCTACGACTGCCTGGCGGTGGAACGGATACTCAAAGCACGTTTCCGGCCGCGGACCCTGGAGCAGTGCCTGCATCAGGAAAGTGCGAAGCGGTTCCGCGACGCCCTGCCGCGAATCGAGCAGCGTAGTCTCTCCGAGTACGGCGTCCTGTTGGATGACCCACAACCGGAGCCCCACCCAACCCAGGAGAAGCATGATGACCCGGAAGAACAACGCCCGTGTGGTGGAGACCACGGCCCAACAGCAACAGATTCAGAGCTGCCTGAAGGAGATGAAGCTTTCGAAGGTCAGTGAGCTTCTGGATAATGAGCTGGACCGCCTCAACAAGGGGCAATCCTCGGCAACGCAGATGCTGCTTCGTTTGTTCGAGGCGCAGGCCCAATATCAGCGTGAGCGGCGAGTCGAACGTCGAATCGTTGACTCCAAGCTCCCTGAGCGCAAGACGCTGAACGATTTTGATTTCGACTTCCAACCTGGGCTCGACCGAAACCAAATTCTGGAGCTTTCGACAATGAGCTTCGTATCCCGGCACCAGGGCGTCATTCTGGCCGGCAACAGCGGGACGGGTAAGAGCCACATCGCCAAGACATTGGCGCTCGAAGGTTGCAAGCACGGTTACCGGGTCCGTTACACCACCGCCGCCGAAATGCTAACGGTGCTCTTTGCCTCCCTGGCTGACGACTCGCTGGAGCAAAAACTCAAGCGATACCTCAACCCGGAGCTCCTGGTCATCGACGAGCTAGGATTTGATCGCCTCGAGCAAGAAGACGCCAGAAATGCGGCCCTGTTCTTCAAAGTCATCGACGGTAGGTACACCAAACGCTCGACCGTGTTGACCACGAACATCGACTTCGAGCAACTCGGCCATTACTTGGGTGACCCTTTGGTCACCACGGCGGTCGTAGATCGGATGGTGCATCATTCGACAGTGATCAACATCAAGGGACCGAGCTGGCGGCTCGAGGAATCAAAGAAGCTGAACCAGAACAAGAAGAAGGCCAATATATCCACGGCGACAGCCAGCAAGGCTACGGAGAAGAAGACCGCTGCCAAACGCTCATCGAGGAAGCGAACACCTGGCAGCAGGAAAGGAGACAGAACACCATGACGGCCCAAAGAGAAACACACTCTGCACGGGTGGTCGTGCCACGGCCAGAGCGGGTGCGCCGCATCGGGCCTTCTGGCTTCGGGTGGTTGGACGCCCACCTGCGCAAACAGGGCTGGCTCGAACTTCTCACCACCGAGGACCTCGCGGTCTACAGCTTCCTATGCCTGGTCGCCAACCCACAGGGCGTTAGTTGGTATCGCCGTGACCGTATTGGCCAGGCTCTCGGGATCGGGGACGACGCACTCCGGCATACGCTCAAACGCCTCTATGCACTAGACCTGGTTGCTTATCGCCCCTTCGGCAGACACGCGTCGGATGGCTTCCATCAGGTGTTGTCGTTGTCGCCAGAAGGCCCACCCGAGGCGGTGGCTTGGCTGGAGGGTGAATCCATCCCATGAAATCTTGAACTGGCCAGCGCATCAGCTCGCCATCCCTCCGTGCGTCGTCACAGCTTCCTTCGTTCCATCAGCCCCGCCGCAGCCCCTCCGCAATTGCGCGAAGCCGCCCAAACAACGTCTCGCAACAACCAAATCCAACCGTTGGTTATCTCCAATGAGAACAAAGGCCAGGGCCTCCGGCCCTCGAACCAAATCCAACCATTGTTCATCTCCGATGAGAACAAAGAACAAAAGCCAGGGCCTCCGGC
>MHBQ01000121.1:1976-24854 GCA_001803315.1 Lentisphaerae bacterium RIFOXYC12_FULL_60_16 | reverse complement strand
ACGCGGCTCATGGATATCCACGTAGCAGGCATAGCGGAACACCTGGTCCTCGAACTGGCGACCGGACAGCACATCCTCGATCCCAAGCACATATTCGCCCGTGATCCGGCGCGTCTCGCGGATCCCGACGGTCGCACCCGAGGTGATCAGGCTGGCCCGCTTGCAGGCCGGCACATGCCGCCGCAACAGTTCCAGGTTCCGCCACATCTTCTGCCGGAGATTCCGGGCCGCCCGGCTCAGGTCCCGGACATCCGTTCCGTCGACATCATGTTCATGCAGACAGTTGAAGTAGGTCTCTTCCGGATGCAGCCAGTTGTCCGTACCCGCAAGGACAAAATCATTCCCCAGTTTCCGTGCCTCCTTCAGTAGCCGCTTCGCGTGGCGGTTCGTGTAGTCAAAGGCCCGGGGCCAATCCATGTTGAGACACTTGAAGAACAGCGTGGCCGGCTGGGTCAACCGGTCACCGGCCCGTCCCACGGCAAAAGGGGCCCCCGCCCGGGCCGCGACATCGCCGTCCCCCGTCGCATCCACCACGATCTTGCCCAGCACCGCCTGGCGGCCGGACTTGCTCTCGATAACCACTCCGCGTATCGCCCGGCCATGCAGAATCGGCGCCACCACCTGGGCGGCAAACAAGACGGTCACCCCGGCCTGCTCCATCAGTTCATCCAGCAGACACTTCATCCCTTCGGGATCGAACACGAGCCAGTAGTCCTGCCATCGCCCGGGTTCGCAGATCACGGGTTCCTGGGCCAGGCCACGGTCGATCAGGCGTCGCAGGATTTCCCAGGGAAGACCGCCGAGGATGATCTGCTGCTGGTCATGGTACGGGCCAAGCCGGTTCACCATCCCCGCCGTTGCCATGCCGCCCAGGCAAATCTGGTTCTCGATCAGGATTGTCCGGGCCCCGTTGCGCGCAGCGGCCAGGGCCGCCCCCACACCGGCCGGGCCACCCCCGCAGATGAGGACATCGGCTTCCGCCAGGACTTCCGTCACCCGGGCAGGTTCGGCCACGGTTCGGCGCCTGGTCACACGGTTCACGTTTTTCATGATACCGTGATGTTATAACGCGGGCAGTCCCCATCTGCAAGGATACAGACTCCGGGCGCAACTGCGATTTGATACACGCGAATCATCGATTGGTGCGCTACACAGCTCCAGCTCTTTTCCTTATTCCATCGCGGTACCGGTGTACTCGCCCGGACCGCGAGGTAAACACGGGCTTCCATTTCGAAAAGGGCAACGGCTTCGCGTCAGATGGCTCCAACCGCAAGGCGGAGCCATCGGCGCCATACTCCTGGTATGCGCCGATGGCGACAACGCCGCGGATGGGGCCATATCACGCGAAACCGCTTGCCCCGAAATGGAAGCCCGCCGGTTCATCACCCGGCCAGCTACCCACCCATACTAGGGCCGGCTCCAGCGAAAATGTACGAACGCGAAGATACGCCCCAGACTTCCACGCCGGACAACGGATTATCGAAGCCGGGCCTTGCGCAATTCCCGGATACCAACCCCGAAACAAGCCTTGAACAGCCGGGAAAGCTGGTAGGGATCGCCGATCCCCACCTGGTCGGCAATGGCCTTGAGCGGCGCATCGGTTTCATAGGCCAGCCGACGTGCCTGCTCCAGCCGTTGACGCCGCAGAAAAGCCATCGGCGTCATCCCACACAACCGTTTGAATTTGCGGATCAGGTACCGCTCGTGCAAATGCATATGCCCGGCCAGGTCATGGAGCTGGAACGGTTCCGCCAGATGCCGCACCCCGTATTCCCGCACACCCCGTACCAGCGCCGGTTCATCCTTGCGGGCCAGCCGGAGATACTCTCCCGCCAGGGCCGCCACATAGCCATGCCGGATCGCCGGCCGGCTCATGACATGCGCCGCCGATTCCCCCAGCAACCATTCCCCCAACAAGGCCATGCGTCCCTCCGTATCAGCCACCTGCAACGGAATCGACGCCGGCCGGCCCGGCCAGCGAAACAGTACATGCACACACCGGAGCAAGTCCCCGGCATACGACCGGTCCGTAATGGTGACACCGGAAGGAAACAGGACAACATCCCCCACCCCTCCCTCAATCGCCTGACCCTGAATCCGGGCCGAGAAGCGTCCCGACCTTATAAGCAGCAAACGATCTTCAACAAAACTATGCCGGGACCGTCGCGCCCGGGCCTTCGAATCGAATCGTGACACGCTTACAAACTCGATCATGGTAGTGCCTTTTATACAAATACAGGTGACTTCCACCTATTGGCTTCATTCCCTGATTGCGGTAACGTGAAGGCGTTGTAAGTGTTATTAGCGCATATATCAAGCATAGAGAGAGGATAACCATGACAAACGCCACGACATTCGGACCGTTCCCAACCCTTTCAACCGAACAATGGAAAGAAGTGAAGAATACACATAATCGCTTCACCTCACCCAAAGGACTGGGGCGACCACTGGGCATTTTCCCGCATGCGTTTGCCCTGCCCGATGCGGCCCGGTTGACCGGACCCGACACGGAGATCCGGCTCGCGGGCTCCATGCCGCGCGTCCTGGAATACGACGAGACGATCCGCGAGTTCATCGTGAACGCAGCCATGCTGGCCCAGTCGAAGCACCGGCGGGATGCGTTCCCGGTCATCTTCATCCGGCGTGGCTTCTACGGACATTCCCAGCGCCTTTCCGAACCGTTTGGAACCACGGTGGAACTGGAAGGTCCGGGAGGACACCTGTCCGCCCAGGCCCGCCCCAGCATCAGCTCCATGAGCGAAGTCGCCCATTTGAAACTCAAGCCGGTCAAGGATTGTCCCTGGCTGTCGAAAAGTCTGAAGGTGTTGCAGTATTACATGGACAGCACCGCCGGCCATTACCATATCCCGCATATGGTCACCACCGGTCCCTGTGACACGGTCAACTACGCCACGGGATCCACCCTGCTCCTGGAAAGCTTCTACACGCACCCGAAGGAAATGCACCAGCTCCTGCGGATGGCCACCGACCTGATCATCGAACATATCCTGGCATGCAAACGGATCGCCGGGGACCGCCTGATCGCCGATCATACCTACCTGCTGGATGGCGCGTACTGCATCTGCTCCGAGATCCGCTCCCAGTTCAGTCCCGAACACTACGCGGAGTTCGAGGCGCCCTACCTCAAGGAGATCGGCGAAGCGGTCGGCAAACTCCACATCCACGTTTCCGGCCCGATTGAGCACTCCGTTCCCGACACCCTTCAGGACACCAACATCACCCACTACAAGTTCTGGCTCCGGGATTGCAACCTCAAGCGGGTCAGCGAACTGGTCGGAAACCGGGTCTCGATGGACTTTTTCTGCAACGACTGCATGCCGCAGATCGGGTTCAAGGATTCCGTCGAGTTCTACAAGTATATCTTCCTGAACACCCGGCCGGAATCCCGCTGGACCATCCCCCATACCTGGTTTGCCGGAAACTACCCGGCCCGCCCCCTGGCATGGACCGACGCGTTCAACCTGGCCTACGACGAACTGGATAAACAGGGAACCCTCCCGGCCGGTGTCCGCGCCTTCGGCAAAATCCAATAGTATCGGAAATTCGATCAGGGCAACGGCTTCGCGTCAGATGGCATCTGGCTGTAGCCGGGGTCGGTGCGCCTCGCCGAAGCGTCTGTGCAAAGGCGGGGTGACCCCGGCCTTCCCAGATCCGCGATCACCGATCGCGGCTACAGGGCGCTCCGCCGCCCTATTTTTCCTCTGAATACTGACCTCTGAAAACTGAACACTTCCCCATCCCCGCGGATGGCTCCAACCAGACCAATCTCCGCATTGCACCGCCAGTCCCTGCACGATAGGATGAGGCCATGAATGTGAGCCTGGTGCTGGTCCATCCCGAAATCCCGCATAACACCGGCGCCATCGGGCGCGTGTGCGTGGCATTGGACATGCGCCTGCACCTGATCCAGCCATTGGGATTCAACCTGCGGGACCGCCACCTGCGCCGGGCCGGCCTCGATTACTGGGAACATCTGGACCTGACCCTCCACCGGTCCTGGGAACAGTTTCTCGAAACCGAGCAACCGTCCGCGCTGTGCATGGTCAGCTCAAAGGGTACCCGGTCCTGCTACGATTACCATTTCAAACCCGGAACCCATATCGTGCTCGGCTCCGAATCCGGCGGATTCCCCGAACCGCTCTATACCACTTACGCCGGTCAACTGGTGAACATCCCCATGCCGGGTCCGCACGCACGCTGCCTCAACCTGGCCACGGCGGCCGCCATCGTGGCCTATGAAGCCTTCCGACAGCTTGCGCGTCCGAATAACTTAGAAGAAAGCACAGCATGACGTTTCTTGAACTGGTCCGACAACGCCGCAGTGTACGTGACTATCGTCCGGACCCTGTGCCGCGTCCCCTGCTTGAACAATGTCTCGAAGCCGCCCGCCTGGCGCCTTCCGCCTGCAATTCCCAACCCTGGCGATTCATCGTTGTGGACGACCCGTCCCTCCGTACCCGGGTGGCCGAAGCAGCGTTCGGGGGCATTTACACCATGAACCGTTTTGCCGCTGCGGCGCCGGTCCTGGTGGTGGTCGCTCGCGAGAACTCCCGATACGCCGCCCGTCTGGGCGGGCTGCTCCGCGGGGTTCAATTCGGCCTGCTGGATATCGGCATCGCGGTTGATCACTTCACCCTGCAGGCCGCCGAACTGGGTATCGGGACCTGCTGGCTGGGCTGGTTCAACGCACGTGCCGTCTGCCGGGCCCTTAACCTGCCACGCAGCACCCGTCTGGATGCCATGCTCAGCGTCGGATATCCAACCACCCCCGCGGACCGGGTATCCGGCCGTAAACCGCCCGCCGAAATCTGGAGTTTCAACCGTGACTAGCCAGCCAAAACCCGCCCATCGCACCATCAAACCCCTCCAGGTTGTCACCCTGCGCGTCCCCCTGGCTCAGGCACCCGCCGTGGAAATCTGGCTGGAACCCCTGGAACTTAACCTGGTGGAAACCACCTCGCTCGAACGCGGTCTGGCTTTGTTCCAGGGATTCCATGCATCACGCCGTGCCGCCGAGTCAACCCGCAAACAACTGAAGGCCGCCCTCCTCATCCACCGGACCCCTTCCACCCGCCTTACCCTGCGGCTGATGCCCGGCGCCGACTGGGCGGAATCGTGGAAGGCGCACTTTCGTGCACGACGCGTATCCGACCGCGTGGTCATCAAGCCCTCCTGGGAATCCTGGAAAACACGCCCGGGGGACTGTGTCATCGAACTGGATCCGGGCATGAGTTTCGGAACCGGTCAACACGCCACCACACGATCCTGCCTGCGTCTGATGGATCCCCTGATCGCCCGGCATCCCGGGTCGTCCCTGCTGGACGTCGGATGCGGATCCGGCATCCTGTCGATTGCCGCCGCCCGCCTGGGATGCCACCCCGTAACAGCCATCGACAACGATTCCGCCGCCGTGCGTATCGCCCGCGACAACATCCATCACAACGGCATGACCCGTCACATCCGTTGTCGCGTTGCCGACCTGCTGCGCATGCCATCACCGGGCCGGCACGACATCGTGGTTGCCAACGTGCTGGCCGGCATCCTGGAAACCGCTGCCCCGCGCCTCACGAAGTGGGTCCACCCCGGCGGCCACCTGATCCTGTCCGGCATCCTGACCACGCAATATCCGGCAGTCCGACAAGCCTATCGGAAACACGGATACCGTGCCGTCCGCTCTCATACGGACGGTGAATGGACTACCGGATGGTTCCGGAAACCTATCCCCTCGGGAATTCGCCTTCGGGATTGCCGCACAGTTCGTGCAGGAGCGTCATGAACCGGCACATCCCGCGGAAAGTTGCCGGCGGCTGGATCCCGTGATCGCCGTTGGGGAAATAACCGCCCTGCTTCAATAACGACGGCACCTTGCGCATCAACTCGGCGTCAATCTGTGACTCGTTCCCTTCGTTGATGATTTCCTTTTCCAGCCAGCCGGCACAGACAAAGCGCGGATGCCGCCGCCGTAACTCGAACAGGTCGTTTCCGGACTTCACTTCGAACGGATACAGCATATTCAGGCCGAACGGAACGGCGGTATCGATAAACTCCATGACATTCCCGTCGCTATCCACCGCGACCAACGGAACACCCGATGCCCGTGCACAATCCGAGACCATCCGGTAATAAGGACCCGCATACTGCCGGAAATGCTCCGGCGACCACAGCATGCCATGGTTGTAGCACAGGTCCTCACCCATATGGACCACGTCCGGCCGAAGGCGCTCGATCAACGGCAACCGGTACCGACGGGTATATTCCGTCATCCACTGCACCATGTCCGCAATCAATTCAGGATCATCGTACAGCATGTAACTCAGCGCTTCCGGCCCGAACATCCCGCGCAGAAAACCATACACACCCCGGACATGGATGAACAATGGCCGGTCGTGCTGCTCAAACCGTTTCGCCTGCCGGGCCAGTTCATCCGGATTCAGCGTGCGGCGCGGGGTCAGGCGGTCCTTGACGAATTCCCACGATGCCCGGTCCCGTACGTCGTACCGCACATATTCCGGCATGATGTAGATGTTGGCGTTATCCACCACCTGCCGGGTGATGGCGCCGGTTTCGGATTCGATGATTTCATAACCATTTTCCACCCGCGTCGTAGTCCGCCAACCCGGGCAATCCTGTTCAAGCGTGAAATCCACATGCAGGGGACCGGTGGTCCCCCAGTAACGGTACCAACTCTCCACGTCGCGGCACTGCCAGTCATCATAGGACCCCCCGACATGGGCCGGCATCCCGGTCCGCACCAGGTTCTGGTGCGTCCATTTGAGCGCACCTCCCGCCATACCCGGCGCACCCGGAAACCCGAAAATGGGAATATAATCCGGCGTTTGAAACGTCGCCACCGCCACAAACCGTTCACGATCGGTCATAGCGCGTTCTCGAGTACAAACACGTCCCATGCACTCCAAACCAGCAGGTCATGCCCCTGCACAAAAAAGTGACACAGGTGCTCACTGTCACCCAGGACCTTGAGCCGATGCACGCGGTTCATATCCCATAATTCGATACGGGACCCCACCTGCAACACGAAACGGCCCGGTCGACCTGCATACTCCGCATGTCCGGTCCATCCGTCAACAAACCGGATCGCATCTTTCCCAGGCATCTTGAATTCCGCACCATCCAGGATAAACCACCCTGTCGTGGATGCATTTCCATAAAGCCCGGCACCAAACCCGGCCGTCACAAGCCACTTCCCGCGTCCCATCGGGCCGACCACACGAAGCCCACTGGCGCCGTCCGGTCCAGGGACCTGTTTCAGGACGTCCAGGGTGTCGGCATCCAGGCGGGCAAGGTAAACGGTTTTTGTGGAAGGTGGACAACTCGCACAGTCGGCATCGTTCGTGGTCCCGGCCAGCAGGCTCTTTGAAGCCCGATCGTAGCACAAGCTGATGATCTGCTGGTCCGGCAACGGATTGTCCTTGTAGAAGGCCAGACCCGTTTTCGTGTCGTATCGCGTCAGCACGGATCCCAGGTGACCGTAATGATGGCTGCAGGCATAGAAGATCCGGCGCCCATCATCGGCGGCCGCCACCGGCCGCATCCCCGTCGGCGGCTTGGCCACCACCTGCGGATTCTCCGGAAAACGCGGCAGCCGGGACGGATCATATTCCATCAACTCCCCACCCGTGTAGGCCGCCAGGTAAATCCGCCGGTTGAGATTCCATACGCGGAGGATCTCCCCGCCGCCGGGCGCGGCCGCCCCGCAATCGAATCCCTGCTTGGTCCGCAGGTTGGCCTCCCAGAACCGCTGGGTAATGAACGGCGTGCCCAGGAGGCGGTCCCGGTCAATCCGGATCACACAATCCGCCGGCTGTACGGAGTCGGTCGGCAGTAACCGGCTCATTTCCAATTCGCCGGTTGCCGCAATCATCCGGATGAATTGCCCGTCCTTGTTCACACTGACCAGCCGGCCGGACCGCGTCAACGCGGTGTTCTGGAAATTCATACCTGCGGCTGATCCGATGATCTGGAGTTCGCCGGTCTTCATATTCCACCGGCGGAATTTCGACTGGTCCGTTCCGTAGGCCCAATCACCATCGCGGATCGACCAGGTTCCCCGTTCTCCGGGCGCTTCCGGTCCCGTCTCCACCTTGCCCGTCGCCCCGTTGTACCAACCCCGGCCCGGCAGATAAGCCCGGCCGGTATCGTCCTGGATCGTCCGGCAAACGTGACTACCCTCCCCATGAAGGTCTACCGTCTCCGCGATGACATCGAACCGCACGCTGTCATCGCGCGGATCCCACCGCAGGAAGGTCAGGCCGGGACACTGGCACTGGATGGAATACGTGCCATCCCGGTTGGCGATGCTGCTGCGCATGTAATGATCCAGGCTATCCAGCGGGTCCAGCACCTTGACCGGTTGGCAGGCCCGGGTGTCGAACACAAAGCCGGTCAGCCGTCGGGTTCCCGGAAATGCCACCGCAAACAGTTTGCCGCTCGCAGCATCATGCGCCATGCCGGCAAACACCAGTGCGCCGGGCGCGCCGGTCTCGTAGGCTTTGAATTTCCCGGTCCGCAGATCAAGCCGCACAACCGACGCCAGGTTCCCGCACAACCACAACGTTTCCGGATCGGTCTGGGCCACGCTGTAGAAACCCGGATACCGGAACGTGCCGAACGGATACAGCCGGCTCTCCCCCATTTCCGTGACCATGACCCCCAGCGATCCGAACGCCGCATTGAAGGAACTGATCCAGAACCGATCCAGACCGTCCGCCCCCGGCGTCAGCGGGAACAGCGGCGTGTTGACGTATGGATCCCGCGCACGGGGAATGGGCGTCGAGCGGGGTTTCTTGCCGGGCCAGCGAATCACGGGACGGGGCGACAGCTTGATCATGGTTTCCTCCAGGGGTTGTGAAGTCAGGGGATTCACGCACAGCCGGCTCACCGGGTCAAGCGAGGAACGCCATTGACGGGTTACCCCGCAAGCCGTTACAACCTTGCTTGGCCCCATGGAACGGTACCGTCACACATGAAGATCACCATCGTCACCCCCAGCTACAACAGCGGCCGGTTTCTCCCGGCCACCCTGGACAGCGTCCGCCAACAGGCCGCCACCGGCCTGGAAATCGACCACATTGTGGTGGATGGCGGAAGCAGCGACGGTTCGGTTGCCCTGCTTGAACAACACCGGGCCTCCCTCCGCCACCTGATCGTGGAACCGGACCGCGGCCCCGCCTCCGCCATCAACAAGGGATTGCGTCTGGCCAATGGCGACATCGTGGCCTGGCTGAACGCGGACGATTGTTACCAACCCGGCGCCCTGCAACGGGTGGCCGACGCCTTCCAACGCCATCCCCGCAAGGCGCTGGCATTCGGCCGGTGCCGCATCGTCAACGAACAGGGCGCGGAAATCCGCCGCGGCATCACCCGATTCAAGGAGGCATTCTTCCCTTTCTCCTGCCGGTTCATGGTGCAAACCATCAACTACATATCGCAACCCGCCATGTTTTTCCGACGCGACGCCATGCTGGCCGCCGGGTTTCTCCGCGAAGACTACAAGGCCGCCTGGGATTATGATTACATCCTCCGCCTCTGGCGGCAGGGTGGCGCGGTACGCATTCCCGGACCCCCACTCGCGGACTTCCGCTGGCATCCTGCCTCGATCAGCGGCGGCTGGTACAGCCGTCAATTCAAGGAGGAATGGGAAACCGCCGCTGCGGATGCCGGCCGCTGGTCGCCCCAGTCCCTGCTTCACCTGGGCGTCCGCTGGGGCATCGTCGGGATCTATCGCCTGATGGAAAAACGCCGCGAGAGGAAATCCGCATGCGGGTAGGCGTCAATACACTGTTCATGATCCCCGGCGAAGTGGGTGGAACCGAAACCTACACGCGTGAGACGCTTCTGGCCATCGCCCGCCGTCATCCGGATATCGATCTCATCCTGTTCACCAACCGTGAGAACGATCCCGTATTCCGGCAGGAACTTGCGGCATTCCCGCAGGTGACCTTTCATTCCCTACCCGTACAGGCGACGAACCGCTACGGCAGGGTCATCCACGAGCAGACCACCCTCCCCTGGGCCCTGCCCTCGGAAAAACTCGACCTGCTCTGGTCCCCCGGCTACACCTGCCCCCACCGGTCCCCCTGCCCCCAGATAGTCTCGATCCTGGACGTGCAATACCGCCGGTTCCCGGATGATTTCGGACTCTTGACCCGGATCGTCACCGACGCCCTGGCCCGCCTGGCCGCCCGTCGTGCACGCCGGATCGTCACCATTTCATCGTTCTCAAAATCCGAAGTGGTAACCCTGTACCATGCCGATCCCGGCCGGATTGATATCACCTACCTGGCTGCCGATCCCTGTTTTGCCGAGCCGGTGACCAATCCTTCACTGCCCGGCAACCTGGCAAACCAGCCCTTTATCCTGTGTGTTTCCAACACCTACCCGCACAAGAATATGAACCGGTTGGTCGATGCCTATGGCCGGATCCAGTCCACCATTCCACACCACCTCGTGCTGATCGGCAAAGCCCGCCGGGGCGAACCTGCCATTCTCAATGCCCTGTCAGGCATCGCAGACCCATCCCGTTTCCACCGGCTCGAACGGGTATCCCGTACGGAACTGATCGGCATGTACCAGCAGGCAGCAATCTTTGTGTTTCCCTCCCTCTACGAGGGGTTCGGTCTGCCGATACTCGAAGCCATGATGGCGGGAACCCCCGTATTGACCGCCCAGGAAGCTTCCATACCGGAGTTGGGTGGCGACCGGGTGCGTTATGCCGATGTGCGCGATCCGGCCCGGCTGGCCGACGCCATGCGAACCCTGCTGTTCCAGCCGCCATCGGAACGCGAACCAATGATACGACTCGCCCGCGAACGGGCCCGGGCATTCTCCTGGGACCGTACCGCCGACGAAACCGTTCAATCGTTCCGACGCGCCGCCCTCCATTCCTAGTAGTGCGAGCCGTCCCTGACGAGCCTCCCGTCCCCAACCCCAGACGGCTCACGAGGACGTTCGCCCTCCATGCGTCACGCGCAACTCGAATTCTTTTCCATATTCCATCGCGGTGCCGGCGTACTCGCCCGGACCGCGAGGTAAACCCGGGCTTCCATTTCGACAAGGGCAACGGCTTCGCGTTAGATGGCTCCAGCCGCAAGGCGGAGCCGTCGGCGCCATACTCCTGGTATGCGCCGATGGCGACAACGCCGCGGTTGGGGCCATATCACGCGAAGCCGCTTGCCCCGAAATGGAAGCCCGTTGTTTCATCACACGGCCTGCCCACCACCAGCCAGACCAGATCAGGCCGGGATCAGCCGGTCCGTGAAAACCATCCGATACTGCCGATTCCCCGCCACCGCCATCACCCGGATCCGCCGGCCATCCGCCTTCACTTCTACCCGGGCCCGACCGGTTCCCGGCACCAGCAACGAGGCAAAGGTCACCCCCTGGTGCAGGTCCCGCGTGCCCCAACGGACCATCTGGTAATCCGGTCCCGGTGATGTGGTGGGCGCGATCCCGGTCCGGACGACACCCGGAACCGTGGCATCAAACACCAGGCTTGCCTGTCGGCGCTTGCCCTTGATCCGCACGCCCGCACCCCGAACCGTTACGGCGCCCGGTGTATGGAAACGCACCTCCATACGCCCGAAATGCATCAGCTCGAAATGATCCAGCACCAGCAGGGCATCGGCCCCCAGCAGCATCATGAACCGGCCATAGAAACGGGCCGCCCGGCCGTCACGCATACCGCCCATCGCCGCCGTGGCTTCAAGCCGCACCGCCGGACACCCCTTCACCTTCAGGGCACGGCTTTGCACCGTTGAAGGACGGACAATCCCGACCCCGTTGATCATCACCACGTTGTTCGCGCCCGGCGTCATCTCGAAGATCTCCCACCGGCGCGGACTGAATGTGGTGTCCAGGTATTCCACATGGGGACTGGTCACCAGCGCCTCACCACCCGCCACGCAATGAAACGAGGTCAGGTCCAGATGCCCATGCGGCACCTCGGTGGTACCGCCCCGGATCGACACGTACAGATTTGGATCCGGCCACCGGTCCGCCATCCAGTACCAATCCAGCGTCCGGTAGCGGCGGACCACATTCCGCTGCACGGGCGTCCGGCCGCGGATCCTCCGGGGATGGAAGGCCAGCAGTTCCACGGCATTCGGCCAGGATTCCTGCTTCTGCCTGGTCGATGGGTGTCCACCGGCATACAGGGCATCCAGCCGGCGCACCACATCACCACGGCCGAACCGTTCCGCCAGGGCATAATGAAACGGGTTCACGCCATATCGATTCACGTCGCCGAAACTACACGGGACGCCGTCCGGCGAGAAATCCAGCGGAAAATCCAGTGTCTTACGCACGCCCGGCAAGCGCATCAAGGGATGCTCCCGCCCCATGGTCTGTTCCCAGGACAACAGGTACAGGAAGGCGTACCGCATGCCGTATCCCCAGTAGCCGATACCTTCCGGCCAGCCGCCATCCAGTTCGTTGAGATGTTGCATGTACGGACGGAAACTCTTTTCCACCTGCCGCAGGATGCCGGGGGCTTCCGGAGCGTCGCCCATCATGGCCAGCGCCAACATGCCAAGCCCGCCCGCACATACGGTATTCCAGTTGCAGTCCCGTTTACCGAACCACCAGTTCGTGCCGGCCTTCTGCCGGGCGGCAAACGCCGCCCAGGACCAGCGCCGTACCAGGTTCAGGAACATGGTCCGTTCCGCAACCGACAAGGTCGGCTGCAGGGCATCCCAGGCGAACGCCAGGGTGGTGGAGTTTTCCCCGTAACTCAAATCGAAGATGCCGTCCCGGTTCCGGTTGCCCGCCCGCCACAGGATCCAGGACCAATGGGTCCACCGGTCCATCTGCCGTACATGCGCCAGCACGGCCCGGCGATAGGCCGCATCACCGGTCTGGATCCAGCGGGCCAGCAGGGTCACCACCCGTCCCTGCATCAGGCGCGCACGGATCAGGTGCGCATTGTGTGTAGTGGTTGGATAATCAAACACCGTACCCTGCCGGTACCGGTCCGCATTCTGCTTCACCATTTCGAAGGCTTGTTCGATAGGCGTTCCGCCCGATGCATCATGAAGCCGGGCAGGCATCCCCGGCAGGATCAAACGGGGACGTCGAATGGTTGTCTTCATGACACGGACCGTCCGAGCCTCAGGGCGGCCAGCTTACGCTCAATCAGCTGGACATGACGCCCTTCCTCCTCACGCAGTTTCTCAAGCAGATCCAGCATGATCGTACCGGCCGCGGAACGGGCCATCCGGTCATAAAACCGGTAGGCAGACTGTTCCTTTCGCAAGGCCATATCCAATATTTCCGACGGGGTTCCGGGCTTTGCCATCGTTGCCTCCCTTCATTTCACATTCCAGGTTCAAGGTACAACCTTTCCACTCATCTGACCAGGTTGAGAATGAACGAACCAACCTGGTACACGACGGTGCAAATAATCCACGCGAGCAGGGTCAACACCACAAACTGTCCCAACGCCCATTTCCAGCGCCCGGTCTCGGCCCGGACCGCCGCCACCGTGGCCGCACAGGGGAATCCGATCAGGCAGAACAACAGCAGCGACAACCCGGTCAGCGGTGAATAGTTCGCCCGCAGGGCCGACCGGATGGAATCCGACCCGGTCCCTTCCGCATCGCCCTCCACGGCAAACGCCACGCCCAACTGCGCCACCACCACTTCCTTGGCCGCCATCGCACCAATCAGGGCGGTCCCGATCCGCCAGTCAAAGCCCATCGGTTTCAGCACAGGCTCCATCCAATGCCCCAGCCGGCCCGCATACGATTGCGCCATCTGCGCGGCCCGCTGTTCAGCCGGCGACTGCACGGGATCCTCCGGCAGCTTCGGATAGGCCGTCAATGCCCACAACAACACCGAGATTCCCAGGATGATCGTGGCGGCTTTCCGGATGTATAACCACGTACGTTCCCACACATGGATCCAGACCGATCGCATGGTGGGCATCCGGTACGGCGGCAATTCCATCACCATGCCCTGCGTCTCGCCGGGCAACACCGTGATGCCCAACACCCGGGCCCCCACCACGGCCAGCACGATCCCGGTCAGGTACACGAACCAGAGCATCGGGGCATACCACGCCGGAGGGAAAAAGGCGGGAATCAGCAGGGCATAGATCGTCAGCCGCGCGCCACAGCTCATGAACGGAAGAATGAGGATCGTGATCAGGCGGTTCCGCTCCGAATCCAGCGTGCGGGTGGCCAGGATGCCCGGCACCGTGCATCCAAACCCCAGCAGCATGGGAATGAAACTTTTTCCGTGCAGTCCGATCCGGTGCATCAGGCGGTCCAGCAGGAAGGCCGCCCGGGCCATGTACCCCGAATATTCCAACAGGGAAATGCCGAAAAACAACAACATGATGTTCGGGGTGAATACCAGGACCCCGCCGACACCCGCAATCACCCCGTCCACCACCAGGGAACGAAGCGCTCCCCAGCGACCGGAAGGCCATACGGCCAGGATACCGTCCGACAACAACCGGAATGCCCGCTCCAGTATCTGCATCAGCGGCTCGCCCAACGTAAAGGTCAGGTTGAATACCAGGTACATCAGTCCAAGAAAAAGTGCCATGCCGAACAGGGGATGGGTGACCGCCACATCCACCTTGTCGGACATCGTATGCCGGATTTCAGCGGTGTGACGCACCGTCTCCTGGCAGGCTCCTGAAATGTAGCCGTACCGCTGATCGGCAAGTAACATCGCGGGAGACTCGCCATGCACATCACGGATCCGTTCGATGGCCTGCGCCACCACGGAGCACAGTTCCGGACGGGTGACCGCCGCCGTCACGACCGGGTCCTCCTCCAGCAACTTCAGGGCAAACCAGCGCGGTTCCAGCAGGCGACCCAGCGGGTCCGCGAACGCCTCCCGCAACCCGGTATCCAGCGCTGTCTCCGGTTCGATTGCAGCGAGTGCATCGGCCAGCTCCAACCGGTACTTGAGGAGGCGGGCCGGTGACTCACGGGGCGCATCCACGGCGGCAATAACCGCGGCAATCAGTTCGTCGGTACCATCGTTGCGATGCCCGACCAGGCGGACGATCGGGGCGTCAAAATGGCGCGACAAGGCGGCCCGGTCGAATTGAATGCCCTGCGACTCCGCCACATCGCTCATGTTGAACGCCAGCACCAGGGGCAACCCCAGTTCCATCAACTGGACGGTCAGGTACAGGTTGCGTTCCAGGTTCGAGGCATCCAGCACGTTAACCACGATGTCCGGCCGTTCACGGATCAGGGTGTCACGCGCCATTTGCTCGTCCAGGGCATGCGTGGTCAGGCCGTAGGTGCCGGGCAGATCCGTGATCTCCAGCGTCACGTCACCCCGCCGGCACGTCCCGGTCCGCCGTTCCACGGTCACCCCGGGATAATTGGCCACCTTCTGGTGGCTGCCCGTCAGGTTATTGAAGATGGTTGTTTTGCCGGAATTCGGGTTTCCGGCCAGCACCACACGTAGGATTCGTTTCATGCGAGTAGAATTTGAACCGCCATACCCCGCCCGATGGCCACCCGTGCCCCCCCCACGGCCACCACCACCGGTCCTTTGCCGTCATTCCGGCGAATCTCCAACCGGACACCCGGCCGGATTCCCAACCCGATCAGGCGCCCCTGCACGCCGTGTCCTCCCGCCAGCGCCACCACACAACCCGGGGCCCCGGTCTTAAACTCCGTCAAGGGACGTCCGGCAGCCGTTCCTGACCCCGCCGGTGGCGCCTGTTTCCCCGGGTGCATCAAGCCCCCTCCTTGCGCGATTGTTTCAGGAATCCGATCAATCGTTTGAGAATATCCGGCGATAAGGCATGTTCCATGGCACAGGCCGCGCGGGTTGCCTCGTCCGCCGGCACGTCCAGTATCCGTACGAAAAATTCCCGCAACGCCTCGTGACGCCGCACCACATCCTCGGCAACCTTGATTCCCTTCTGGCTCAAGGTCACCACATCATACGGCGCATAATGCACCATGCCCTCGCCATCCAGCATCTGCAAGGCGCCGGTAACCGACGGACGCGTCACCTGGAGACGGTCGGCAATCTCCTTGGCATGCACGGTTCCCTTCTCCTGCTGGATCCGCAGAATCGCTTCGAGATAATCTTCCTGGCTGGCACTCAGATCACCCATAATTCCATCCCGATTGTTAATTGAAACTAACTTAAATATACGGGGAGCCTAACTTTTTGTCAACACCTCCTTGATTTCTTCGCCGTCATGTCGGATGGTGTACGGCCGTGATTCGTTTCCAACAGGTTTGCAAGCAGTTCGGCGCCCAGGTCATACTGGAAAACGTGAATTTCCAGGTGAACCCGGGTGAACACATCGGCATTGTCGGACCCAACGGCGCGGGGAAAAGCACCGTGTTCAACCTGATCACCGGCGAATCCTCCCCGGACAAGGGCGAGGTGACCATCCCGCCCGCCTGCCGGTTCGGTTATGTCCATCAACAGCTCAATGCCGCCTCCGTAACCATGGCGGTCCTCGAGTATGTCGAAAACGCCGTCCCGGAACTGCTGGAAATCCAGGCGGAGATCCATACCCTGGAAACCGCCCTGCACCGGGCGGCACAACCCGGCGGAGCCGCGGAACCCGATTCATCCACCAGCCAGTCCGCCCAACTCCGCCGGCTGGGTGAATTGCAAACCCGTTTCGAACACCTCGACGGATACACCATCCGCAACCGCGCCCAGCAAACCCTCGCCGGACTCGGATTCCCGCCGGACTGGAGCGAACGCCCCTTCCGCGAGTTGAGCGGCGGCTGGCAATCCCGCGGCGAACTGGCCCGCGTGCTGTTGGGGCAACCCGACATCCTCCTGCTGGACGAACCCTCCAACTACCTCGACGTGCCGGCCGTGGAATGGCTCCAGCAGTTCCTGTCGGAATACAAGGGTACCCTGCTGTTGATCTCCCATGACCGGTTCCTGCTCAATTCACTGACCCAGGCAACGCTTGAAATCGCCAACGGCCTGGCGGAACGCTACGCCGGCAACTATGACACCTATGCCCGCGACCGGGTCCGCCGCATGGACACCCGCCTCGCCGCCCAGAAGAACCAGGACCGGAAACGGGAACAAATCGAACGGTTCATCGACCGGTTCCGCGCCAAGAACACCAAGGCCAGCCAGGTCCAGAGCCGCATCAAGCAACTGGAAAAGATGACCGAGGTGGATGTCCCGCGCAAGCTGGTCAGCCCCGGCCGCATCCGTCTGCGCCCCCCGCCCCACTGCGGCGTCGAGATCGTCCGTCTTGAACAGGCCGGGTTGACCTACAACGGGGACCAGTGGGTCCTGCGCGGACTGGACCTGTCGATCGGTCGCGGCGAGAAACTGGCCCTCGTCGGCTACAACGGGCTGGGCAAGACCACCCTGTTGCGCATGCTGGCGGGCAATCTCCCGCTCTCCGAAGGGAAACGGGTCCCCGGCCACAAGGTGCTGATCGGCTACCAGTCCCAGGATTTTGCGGAAACCATGGATCCCGTCAGCACGGTGTTCGGGATTGTCAAGGCCGTAGCCTCGGACTGTTCCGACCTCGAGATCCGAACCCTCCTTGGCGGGTTCGGATTCTCCGGCCAGGCCGTGGAGAAACCGGTAAGCGTGCTGAGCGGCGGAGAAAAAATCCGCCTCGCCTTCGCCCGCCTGCTGGTGAAGCCACCGAATTTCCTCATCCTCGATGAACCGACGACCCACCTGGACATCCAGGCTCGGGAAGCGCTGGAAAAGGCCCTTCAGGATTACCAGGGCACCCTGTGCATGGTCAGCCATGACATCGACTTCATCCGGTCGGTGGCCACCGGGATCATCGCGATGACCCCGCCCGGCGTCACCCGGTACGCGGGAGGCTATGACGATTACCACCGCAAGATGACCGAACAACAGGCGGCGTCCCGGCGTGCGGCCAACCAGGCTCCGTCAACTCCGGACGACTCAACCGGCGATACGACCAAGGCCCCCAGCCGGAAAGACTTGCGGCGTGAACGTGCCCAGGCACGGCAGGCCATGCAGGTCCAGACCCGCCTCCTGAAAAAGGAAGTGTTGCAGCTCGAGAAACAGATCGGCATCTATGAAGCCGAACGCGACAAGATTGTCCAACAGCTGGCCGGCGATCCCGCCCAACTGGACTTCGCGGCGCTCAGCAAACGCGCCAAGTTTATCCAGGAGGAAATCGAGCGCTATACGCACCGCTGGGAAAAAACCGCCACCGAACTTGAATCAATCTCCGGCCCCGACAATCCGCCCCCCGAAAACTGACCGCTAGACAACCGGATCTCACGCAGAGGCGCAGAGGTAGCAGAGAACCGCACCAGACCAGAGGTTCCGGCTGGTCCGCGCTTGGCGCAGACGCCAAGCCCATACCAGTCGGAACGTTGTCTCACAGCGGAGTTCGCTGAGATCCCAATCCCAACTCTTCCGGACCACCGTGGTGGGAATTCGTGCCGGGCGATGGCTTCATCGCACGTGCCGAATTCACACCACCTCTGCGGTCCCTCTTCTCTGCTTACTCTGCGCCTCTGCGTGAGATCCCATCCCCTCCCGTTTTTCCGTCTTCCGTTTTCCGTGCGGGCGCCAGCCCGCTCAGACCACCGTCCAGGCGCCTTTGGCCTTGGAACTGCGGACCGCTGCCCGCACAAACTTCATGCCGGCCAGCCCCTCCGCTACACCCGGATGCGGATACGCCTCGGGAACATGCTTCTCCCGCCGCTGACGCCGGACCAGGCGCTCCATCGTCGTGTGCAGGTTGCCCAGGGCTTCAAAGAAGTCCTCGTGATGCCCGGCCGGCGCCCGCAAATAGGAGGAGACCACCGCGGACGTGATCGGTGCACCGCTTCCGATCCAGTAGCTCTCATCATGATCCGGCCGCCGCACGATCAACTGCTCCGCGGCTTCCTGGTGCCATTCCAGCGATCCCGTGGTCCCATACAGCCGGAACCCGCAGTCATTCTTGTGACCAATGGCAATCTGCGTGGCGGTAATCAGTGCCGTTCCGCCATTGCTTAATTCGGCGATCACGTTGAAGTCATCATCGAGTTTCCGGCCCTTCACGAAGGTGTTCAGCCGCGCGGATACCCGCTTGACCGACAACCCGCTCACCCAGGTGGCCGCCACAAACGCATGGGTCCCGATGTCCCCGCCGCAGTTTGAAATGCCGGTTCGTTTCGGATCGGTCCGCCAGGACGCCTGCTGCTGCCCGCTCTTCTCGAGCGCGGTCGCCAGCCAGCCCTGGCTGTACCACGACTCGATCTTGCGCACCTGCCCCACCTGTCCCGCACGCACCATCTCCCGGGCAAACATCATCATGGGATGTCCGGTGTAGGTGTGGGCCAGCACGAACGGAACCTTCTTCGCGTGCACCAGCGCCACCAGCTTCTCGGATTCATCCACCGTCAACGTCATCGGCTTCTCGCACAGCACCGGCAACCCGGCTTCGATGCAGGCCTTGGCCGCCTTGAAATGCGCATGGTTCGGCGTCGCCACCACCACGTAATCGATTTCGACCTGGCCCTTTTTCCAGGCCCGGATCATGGACGGCACATCGGGAAACCCCTGGATGCCCCATTCCTTCGCGGATTCCAGCGCGGCCACCGGGTTGCTACGCAACACGCCCGCCACCAATTCGCGGGACCCGTCGAGCGACAATGCCCGCCAATGCACCCGGCCAAAGAAACTGCCGCCACCACCGCCGCCAACCATCGCCACCTTGAGCTTCTTCATTGTATTCTCCTCCTGTTACACGCCTACATGGGCACCCTGTCGAAATATCCCGATTTTCTACCACACGACCGCCGGCCTGTCAGTTCCGAAAGTTGATCGATATCAGAAGCGAGTGTTCAGTGTTCAGACCAACTGAATACTGACTTCTGAACACTTCCCACATCCCTTTCCTTGTGCGTTCGGTGTTCCTTGTTCGCTGTTCAATGTTTTTGTCCATCCCGTTTTTCTTTTTCCGTCTTCCGTTTTCCGTGCGGGCGCCAGCCCGCCCCCCCCAGCCAGACCGGCCCTTCACTTTCCACTGTCACAGGATGCCGATCATCAGATAGGATGCCCCCGCATTCGAACAGGACTTTCGGCATGATACAACCTGGACAAACCTACGTGGTCATGGGCCTGCTGGACCGCCATTCAATCGCCTGGGCCATCGGCGAATCCATCCGCACCGCCGGGGGACGGGTGGTCTACACCATCCAGAATGATGTACTGAAACGTCGATACCTGGACCGTGAACTCTCACCGGTCGAACAGGCGGACCGAATCTTCCGTTTCTGCGATGTAAGCGTGGACACCGACGTACGCGCCTTGTTCGAGGCGCTCGGTCCGGTGGCCGGCGTCGTCCATTCAATCGCCTATGCCAACCCCGCAACCTGCCTCGGCGAGGAATTCCATACCGACGCGCTGGCCGACATCCAGCGTTCCTACCACGTAACGTGTGTATCGCTGGCAACCGTTGCCCGCTACGCGGCGCCGTGCATGCCCGATGGTGGATCCCTGGTGGCCCTCTCGTTCGATGCCGCGCACGCTTACCCGCTTTACAACTGGATGGGGGTCCACAAGGCCGCCCTCGAAGCCCTCGTACGCGCCCTTGCACGACGCCATGGCAGGGACCGAATAACCGTCAACGCGGTCTCGGCAGGCCCGCTCGCCACCTCGGCCTCCAGCCGCATACCCCAATTCAAGCGCTTGATGGACTGGTGGCAACGCATGAGCCCCCTCCCGTGGGACCCGGACCATGACCGTGCGGCCGTTGCTGACGCCGTCGGTTTCCTGCTCGGTCCCGGCGCCCGACGCATCACGGGACAGGTCATCCATGTGGATGGCGGCGTTTCGGCCGTCGGCGGCGACTGGCTGGAACATGAACGAATCAACCGGCCTGAGCCGGAACAAACTGAATCATGCAACAACAGGAGATAACACCCATGCAAACCGGTAAACGCTGGTTCCGTCTGATTGTCTGCACCATGCTCGCGGCGGCCTATAGCCGGGCGGGAAATCCGGAGAACACCGGACCGGCCGACCTCATGAAGAAACGCCTCGAATCCCTGGAGCAGCAGGTCGCCGGCGCTGAACGATTTGCCAAGGAAGCCGGGGACGATGCCGGCATCACGGCCGCGCTTCAAAAGCGGGACACGGCCATCCAGGCCATGAAGGCACACCTCGAGAAAATGATCGCCGCTCAGGCAGGCGGCGATGAGGAAACCTTCAAGACCCTGCGCGAGCAGGATCCGGTACTCGGCAGGGATCTGGAACGCGCCAACCGCTCGATTGAATTCGCCCGACGAGCCGCCAAGCAGCGCCGGGAATTGGATGAGATCAAACGCCGCAAGGCCGAACATCCCGATACGGATACCGGCGACACCGAGGCCGTCCTGTCCGAACTGGCAGCCCTCTACGACGGAATTGCCGCCAACCCACCCGAGGGCGGTAAAGGATTGGATGATGCCACGGCAATAAAAATCGCCGCGCTCGAATCCAAGCGTGAACACGTGTATGCCAATGCTGAATTCCAGGCCATGAAAGCCAAGATCCAGCGCCAGGTGGAAGAAACAGGCGGGAACGAAGCCGTCAAGATTGCCGGCGACAAACTGCTCGACGTCCTCGCCCGCACCCGGGATGCCCGTACCGCCATCAGCGAAGCACGAGCCCGGGAACAGGCCCTACAACAGGAGCGCATGAACCTCGAGATGGCGTTCCGGGAAGCCTCGGTACAGGCTCGCAAGGAAGCCCATGAAGCGGCCAAACAGGCAAAGGAACAGCCCAAGGATAAACCGGCTGAAAAACCTGCGCAATAATCAACGGTTGTAAAAGGCAACGATCCCGCGCCACGCGCCCAAGGTTTCAACGGCCTCCGGGATCCTGGCCTTTGCCTCCGTACCCATACCGCCGACTTCATCGTATATCAGCGTGGCGCCTTCCAGGCGGATTTCGGCGCCGCTGCCCGATTCCAACAGGCGAACCAGGCGTGTCTTGATCTCAGGCAGCAGGGCCGTGCGGAGAAAAACCGGATCAGAGGCCCACACATTAACTTTTGCATCCATGGCCTCATCCCCGGTCTGAACCGCCTGTAACGCCGCCGTGTACGGGCCGGGCTTCGGCCGGCCCGATATCCAGCGACCCTTCCGCGCCAGGTACAGCTGAAGTCCCTTCGGGTTGGGGCCCGTCAATTCAATGGCGAGGTGCGCAATGCTGGACTTGCCGCTCCCCTGGGCATATCCATAGATCCGAATGGGCCATTCACGCCAGGTTCCAATCAGTTCGACGGGACGAACCATGAACGCCAGCCATCGGATGGCGGGAAACACCGGATCGCCACCGGACAAGGTCAACCCCAGTTGCCGGGCAAGGTCCTGCCAGTTTGGATCGTTGCGTCCGGTGTGCTTTGCCCGCTTTAGCAGGATACGGAACACCACCACATCCGCCACCAGGCCGAACACCACGAATACGACAATCATCCACCATTTCATACGCAAAGGATACCGGCACGATTGCCCTATGACAACTGAATTGGAATCATCAGCTAACTGAATACTGAAAACTGACCTCTGAACACTTCCCCGTCCCCCCTCCAGTTTTTCTTTTTCCGTCTTCCGTTTTCCGTGCGGGCGCCAACCCGTCGGTTCATCACACGGCCAGCCCACCACCAACCAGACCGAGGCGGGGTCGCCCCGGCTCCAGCCGGACCAGACGGCTCACGAGGACGTTCGCCATGTGTTCCGCACTCCAAACTCTTTTCCATATTCCATCGCGGTGCCGGCGTACTCGCCCGGACCGCGAGGTAAACCCGGGCTTCCATTTCGAAAAGGGCAACGGATTCGCGTCAGATGGCGCCAGCCGCAAGGCGGAGCCGTCGGCGCCATACTCCCGTATGCGCCGATGGCGACAACGCAG
>MHBQ01000121.1:0-1900 GCA_001803315.1 Lentisphaerae bacterium RIFOXYC12_FULL_60_16 | reverse complement strand
TCCGCCGCCTGATTCAGGTCAATGAATCAGGGATGCGCCCCAACCAGACCAGACCCAACGAAAAACATGGATATTCATCCGCGATTCGCTACGATGTATGGCTATATAGAAACACTCATACGGGAGTATGCATGAAAACATTGTTGTCCGGATGTCTTGCCAGCCTGATGATGCTCACACTCGCAACGCCGGTTCACGCCACCGAGGGCGGTGGCGGCGCCTATCCCAACGGAGCCGAAGGCTTCATGGCCGGAGCCGTTCCGCCTCCCGGAAACTACCTGGTCGACTATGTCCTCTATTATTCCGCCGACACATTCAACGGACCGGACGGTAACAGCGCCCTGCCGGTATTTGATCTCCAGGTGCTCGCCAATGTTGTCCGATTGATCCACGTGTCGGAAACCAAGGTGTTCGGGGGATTCTGGGCCGCCCACGTGTTCATCCCGATCATGGATCTGGATGTCACCGTACCCGGCATGAACGACCGCAAGACCGCCCTGGGCGATATCATCGTCGACCCGATGGTCCTGAGCTGGCACTCCAAGAACTGGCATGCCGCCGCCGGACTCGACATCTTCATTCCCTCCGGCAGCTACGATGCCGCCGACCTGGCCAACGTCAGCCGCGGATACTGGACCCTGGAACCCGTTTTCGGATGTACCTACATGAGTGACGGCGGCCTCGATGTGTCGGCCAAGTTCATGTATGACTTCAACCTCGAGAATTCCGACACGGATTACACCTCCGGTCAGGAGCTCCACGCCGACTATACCGTGGCGCAGCGGTTTGGACCCTGCTCCATCGGCGTCGGCGGCTACTACTACCAGCAGGTGACGGACGACGAATGCGACACTCCCGGTGTGTCGGTATCCGGCAAAGGCAAGGCCCTCGCCGTGGGACCGCAGATCAAGTACGATGCCGGAAAAATGAGCTTTATCGCCAAGTACCAGAAGGAAGTGGAAACCGAGAATCGCCCGGAAGGCGAAGCGGTATGGCTGAAATTCATCTGCGCATTTTGAGGGATCATGCTGGAAGATCTGAAACAGGCGGTCTGGCAGGCAAATCTGGATCTTGACCGGGCCGGGCTTGTCACCCTGACCTGGGGCAACGTCAGCGGAATCGACCGGACCGCCGGCCTGATGGTGATCAAGCCGAGCGGGGTTCCGTATTCCGAACTGAAGCCGGATCACCTTGTCGTCCTCAACCTGGACGGCAAGGTGGTGGAGGGCAAACTCAACCCCTCCTCGGACACCCCCACCCACCGGTGTCTGTACCGGGCCTTCCCGGCGATCGGCGGCATCACGCATACCCATAGCGTCCATGCCACGGCATTTGCCCAGGCCTGCCGCGAAATTCCCTGCCTGGGAACCACGCATGCCGATCATTTCGCGGGACCTGTACCCGTGGCCCGCGCGCTGACCCCTGCCGAAGTGGAAGCGGATTATGAAGGCAACACCGGGGTGGTTATAGTCGAACGATTCAAATCGTTAAACCCCATGGAAGTACCGGGGGTACTGGTCTCCCATCACGGCCCCTTTACCTGGGGCAAGCACGCGATGGACTCGGTGAAGAACAGCATCGCCCTGGAAGTGATCGCGCGTATGGCGCACATCACCCTCGCGATGAATGCGGCGTCCGGCCCGATCCCGTCACATATTTCCAACAAGCATTACACCCGCAAGCACGGACCCAACGCCACCTACGGCCAGCGGTAGGGCGCAATCGGCGAAAGCCGCCCCGCCATCCCTGGACGGCACCAACCAGCCAGATATCTCACGCAGAGGCGCAGAGGTAACAGAGAACTGCACCAGACCAGAGGTTCCGGTTACTCGTTAACCGCTCTCGTCGCCCGTTCTCGTTTACCAAAAAGATGGGAGTCGGCTGACGAGAACGGACGACG
>MHBQ01000120.1 GCA_001803315.1 Lentisphaerae bacterium RIFOXYC12_FULL_60_16 | reverse complement strand
ACCAGAAGCTCAAAGGCGTCAAGGGCCTGATTCTTCCCACCGAACCGAAAGATCACACCCATAACTGGTACAACTATACCAGCCGGATCGACATGAAGGCCATCGGGTGGACGGGTGATCCCAAACGCATGCGCGATGCGATCATGAAGTCCCTGCAGGCCGAGGGGGTACCGGTGGGGGTCTGGCAGAGTTTTATCCTGCCGGCCATGACCGTGTTCCGCGCGAAGAATGCCTATGGCAAGGGATGCCCGTGGTCCTGTCAGGGAGCCGGGGATGATGTCAACTACGATCCGGCCAAGTTCCCGGTTGCCCAGCGGCATTGCGACACCCATTTCGGCATGACCACCCCGTTGCGGGCTCCGAACCGCACCAACGTGGCGGAAAAGGTGGCCGAGGCTTTTGCCAAGGTGTTTGGTAACATCCAGCAGATTGACCCGGACAAGGTTCTCGCAGTAAAGTAAACCCTTTAGACTGTTGCCGGGGTCGGGGAAACACCCCGGTCCCGGTTCGTTCTGAAGGGAACGGCAGACATGGCCGATCGGACGTTCAATCTGTGGGTGTTCGGTGACGCACATGTAGGAACCGAGCGACGGCACGGCTGGGAGAGCCTGTCCCATGTGCTGCAGCAATCCGAGACAGGGCTCACCGGTGCACCTCCGTTTGACTGGGACATGGCCGTGGACGTCGGCGACATGTCGGGTGACCAGGGATTGCCATCCGAGGCTGAAGGGCGCGAGATCGTCCGGCAATTTGCCGCGTTACGGTCGCATCCGCGCGAGGCCATCTATTCCGTTTGTGGCAACCACGACCGGAGTGGAATATCCGAATCGCCGAATCACTGGTGGCGGCGCTGGATCGATCCGACCGGCGAACATACGGCCGATTCCGGGGTGAATGCCGCCCGGCGGCCGTTTCCAATCGAAGGGTCCTGGGAACGATATGCGGTCAGGGTCGGGAACCTGTTGTTCCTGATGATGAGCGATATCAATGAACCCAGCCAGCGGGTGGGGCGGGATCACCTGGGAGGAAATCCGGCCGGTGTGGTGAGCGGCGAAACGTTTGACTGGTGGCGCGGGATGGTGGAATCCAATCCGGAATGCCTCATCCTGTCGGTCCATCACTACATGCTTCGCGATACCACCGTGGCGTCCGGTCCCTGGGAAGGGCTGCTGCGCAATCCCGACGGCTCGTGGATGAGTGGATATCATGGCTATAAGCCGCAGGGGGCACCCGAGGGGGCCTCCTACCTGTACTTCGTGGGTAGCCGGCCCAATGCCGGCGCTTTCGAGGATTATCTGGCGATGCATCCAGGCGCCGTGGGTTTCTGGTTGGGCGGACATACCCATACGCATCCGGACGACACCTATGGCGGCAAGTCGCATGTTGAAACAAAATGGGGTACGCATTTCATCAATTGTGCGGCCGTGACCCGGCATCATTGCTGCCAGTGCCATCCCGGGGTTCCGATGAGCCGGGTGTTCAGTTTCACGGAAGGCAGTGACCGGGTCCGGATCCGGTGTTACCTGCATACGGATCATTTTGCGGCGTCCGGATGGTACAAGCCTGCGGAAAGAACCTTGACGTTGGGACAGCCGTTTAATGCTCCACCGATGGGAAAACGTCCCCGAAAAGGATAAGTCATGATAACTCCGAGAGAGAACCTGCTACGGGTACTTCGCCATGAAAAACCGGAATGGATACCGATCGGGGCGCATTGCGATCCCTATAACCAGCCCAGCCGGGAGGGGATGGATGCGGAACTGGCGGCCAGGCTCGGTGAGGTGCGCTGGGGGGATGAATCCTCGGTTAACCTGGCACGTTACCTGGGGGTTGAAATCACGGACTGGTTTGGTGTTCCCTTTCGTATTACCCGCCGGAACGTCACGGTTGAATCCGTCCGGGATGGTGATGTCACGACCACCACCTGGCATACCCCAAAAGGCGATCTGCGTGAGGTGGTACGCATGTGCCGGGAAGATAACGGCGCCGTATCCAGTAACTGGACGGAGCATCTGGTCAAGGGCCCGGAAGATCTTCCCGCCTTTAGCGCAATATTTGAAGACGAGGTCGTTGAGCCGAACCCGGAAGCGCTCGAACGTACCCGTCAAAGACGCCGGTTGATCGGTGACGATGGCATCCTGATGGGGTCCATGGACGGGACCCCGCTGGGCATGATGTACCGGATCTATTCCGGGGTTGCCGTCCTGGCATATCTCTGGGCCGATGCGCCGGACGCCCTGCGCGATTGTTTTGCGGTTATGGAGGCCAGCTACCTGAAACGGGTGGCCGTCGGAGTGCAATCGGATATCGATGTCCTTGTCAGTGTTGACGACACCTCGACCACGGCCATTTCGCCGGACATGTTTGCGGCCTGCAACCTGGAGCTGACTGATGCCCGGGCCCGGCTGGCCCATGCCGCCGGGAAGTTCTATTTTCACCATTCCTGCGGGCTGATCCGGGATTTACTGCCCCTGTACCGGCGAACGACGATGGATGCCGTGCATGCCTTCACCATCCCGCCGGTCGGCAATGTGACCGTTGCGGAAGGGCGCAAGCTGCTGGGGGACCGGATAACCATCTATGCGGGACTCCAGCAACTGGCCGGGCCGATGCAGGATCGTAAGGCCGTTCGTGTCGATATCCAGGCGATGCTCCGCGAAGCCCGGCCCTGGGATCATTTCATCCTGGGCATCGCTGGATATCCGAACCGGACCATGGAACAGATGCGTTTCGTGATTGATTGTTGCCGGGAAGCTTGCGATTGAGAAGCCCGACCCGTATCGCGGGATGTTTTCCCGCGAAATCATACCGGTAGCGGTGTCGCAGGTGATCCCCGTCACCGGGCAGGATAATCAGGCAGGGAGTGATATGAAATCGGACCAGTTGAACGGAATTGACCTTACCCGCATGCCGCAACCCTTTGTAGCGGGGCATCCGGAATATGCGGAACTGCACCAGTTTGCCTGGCGGCTGGCGGTGCGCCATATCCGCGAGACCAACGGGATCCGGCATATGGACACGGCCTGGGATCCTGCGCGGAATTACCAGTGGGTATGGGACCTGAGTTTTGTCGGGTTGTTCTGCCGTTACGCGGCCGACCTGGTGCCTGCGCTGGGCGCCTATGACCGGTTCTACCAACTCCAGCGGAATGATGGCTACATCTCCATGACCTATGATTTCACCACGGGTGAGGAGCCCTGGCCCAACCGCATCAACCCGCCCCTGTTCGCCTGGGCCGAGTGGGAATATTACCGGACCTCCGGGGATGCCTCGCGCCTGGCACGTTCCGTGGTGCATATCGAACGGCTGATGCAGTGGATTGACGCCAATCGTCGCGCCCCGTTCCGCCGGTGCCGGAAATTCCTGATGGACAAGATTCCCGACGTGAAGGATCCGGATGAACTCCTGCTGTACTGGTTCGAGGATTGCGGATCATCGGGCATGGATGATTCCCCCCGGACTCCGCGCTGCGCTGAAGCCGGCCGGCATTTTGCCTGGGTGGATTTGTGCGCCCAGATGGTCCTGTCCTTTCGTTGCCTGGCCGCGATGCACGGGGCGCTGGGGAACCATGACCGTGCCGTCGCCTGGTCCGCCCGTGCCGGGCAACTGACGGTGCAGATCAACCAGGAAATGTGGTGTGAACGCACCCGCTTCTACCACGACAAGTCGTTCCCCGTGAACTTCGTGGGGCACAAGACCGCAGCCTCGTTCTGGACCATCCTCGCCGGGATCTGCACGGGTGACCGCCTGACCTCGATGGTGGGACATCTGCTTGATCCGCGCGAATTCAACCGGCCGCTGCCGGTGCCGACCCTCTCCGCCGATGATGCCAACTACACACCGGAGGGGGTGTATTGGCTGGGTGGCGTCTGGGCCCCGACGAACTACATGATCACACGGGGCCTGATGCAGGCGGGGCAGGGGGATGTCGCCCATACCATCGCCGTGCGTTACCTGGACGGTTTGTGGGAAACGTATTCCAGCGTGGAACCCCATACGTTATGGGAATCCTACAGCCCGGAACGACCGGAACCCGGACTTGCAGCGTATACACGGAACCGGGTCAAACCGGACTTCGTGGGGTGGACCGGCATCGGACCGATTGCCATGCTGATCGAGAACGTGCTGGGGATTGACCTCGACGCGCCGGCTCGCCGGGTGACCTGGGATATCCGCCTGACGGATGAACATGGCATCCGACAGTTTCCCGTGGCGCCGGGCAAACGGGCGGAACTGATTTGCAGGGCCCGTTCGTCGGCGGATCAGCCGGCACGGGTGCAGGTGTTGTCCGATGCGCCCTTTGAATTGGTGGTTCGTTGTGCGGGACGGGTTCGTTCGATGCAGGTCGAGGCTGGCAAATCAACAAGCATGGATACCGGGAAAGAATAATCATGCAGACGACGCTTCAAGATTTCAAACGTGCGAATGGCCGGCTTCAGAAAGCGGAGAAGCTGGGGCACTATGAAATCACGTTCCCGTTACGGGGTGTTACGTTCTGATCCGGCTGTCCGGGTTTGACCCGGGTTTCGCGCCAGGCGCTGTCCGTCTGACGAACGCGGAGGACGGCGCTGGTTGCTGTGCGTGCGGAAATGGCAAACGTGCCGTGGTCCAGGTCATACGTGACGGTCCCGATGCTGTCGATGCTGTCAAAGATCACTTCAAAGGCCCGGGTTTTCAGGTAACCGGCCACGGTCATACGTCCCCGGCGGGGGAGGATGACCGGTTGGCGCGGGGGTGCAAGCTGGCGTTGGATCAGCGCCTGTCGACGGGCTTCCTGTTCGGGTGTGATGCCGCCGAAATGACCACCCGTTGCGGCCACACCTAGCAATTCGAAATATTCGATCCGGTGGCGGGTGCCGAGGCGTTCCGCCAGGTCGAGGTAACGACGGGCTTGTTCGACGGGACAGCGGGAATCGAGCTCCCCGTGCGTCATGGCGAGGGGGGTCAGCAGGTTGCCGACCGTGGTGAATCCGCCCCGGCTGGCATAGGCTTCGGGGCGGGTGGCAGGCGAGCCGCCGACCCAGCTTTTCCCTTCCATCTCGTCACGGAATTCGCCCGCGGAATCGTGTTCGTGCCAGAGGCCGTAGTCACTGATGCAGGCTTCGCAAACGGCCGTGCAGAAACGGTCCGGGAACTTTCCCAGCAATCCCAGCACGTTGCCGCCCCCGCCGCTGCCTCCGGTCAGGTAGATGCTGTCCGGCGTGGCAATGTGACCGGCATATTCGCGCAAGGCGAACGTTACGGCATCGACCACGTCCTGGAGTTCCCAGCCGTTGCAGTCGGGATGGCCGGTGGAATCGCCGCGGCCGCGCATGTCCGGTTCGATCAGGAACCAGCCGCTGTCCGCCACGGTAACAACATTATCCGGGTGGCAGCCATGTTTGGCCTCACCGTGCCAACCGTGCATGGAGACCAGGATGGGCCGGGGTTCAGGCGGCGTGATGAAATTGGCGAAAAGCCGGAGCGATGGATCCTGGGTTGATGGATATTCCCGATATACACGGGTGGCTGGGAGGGAAGACGGGCTCATGGCGTGTTGGAAGGTTCAACTTCCGGGACGGGTGGAAGGGGTTTGCGGCCCAGCATGCGGCGCATCAGTTGACGGGAATAATCAATGCCCTGGCGTCCCGCCAGCCAGATGCCGGCCAGGAACATGATCCAGCTGGATCCGTAGATTCCGGCGGCCAGTGCCGAGAAAAAGGCAGTCTGTCCGGTCCGGATGGCCAGCCAGCCGCACAAGGCGGCGCCGCCGAGTCCGAACGGCATGTTGATCACCAGCAGGAAAATGCCCAACTTGAATCGAAAGGTATGTTTCATGTATTCGCCCTTCCGGTGAATGGTTTCCGGAGCCCGGGAATCAACCGCAGGATGTTTTGATGATACAACTTCTTCAACACATCGTCGGGCAAACCCAGCCCATGAACCCGCCACCGATACCGTCCGAAGGTGCCGTCATAATCCGGATGGATGAAATACTCATCGGTGGTCTCATAAAAACGGAAGTGGTAGCGGTACATCTCGACCGAAGCCGGCATGTCGGTCCCGAAGATGATCCGGTCTTGGTAGCGGATGATGAACTGCCGGGCGGTATGAGGCTGGCGGCCCAGTTCATCTGTGCGGGCGGACAGGTCGATGAATGCGTTGGGATGCCGGTCGAGCAGGTTGCCGACATACTCAAGGTTTTCGGGGAAATTGGCCGCATGGGCCAGGATGAACGTGGTGTCGGGATGATTGGCGAGGAGCCGTGTCATTTCCTCCTGCAGGGTTATGAACCGGGGGAAACGTGGATCAACAAAGCTCCAGGAGGGGTACTTCTGCAAACTGCCGTAGTGTTCGTTGGCCGGTGTGACGGGCTCGAAGAATCCGTATGGATCCGCCTGGTGGAGCAGGACGGGAATTTTCAGGCGGGTGCAGGCCTGCCACACCGGTGCAAGCCGTTCATCACAGCAGGCGATGCGTCGGCCGTATGCGTCCCGGTAATGGAGACCCAGCTCTTTGAGGATCTTGAGTCCCTGTGCTCCCAGCCGGACGTGTTGTTCCAGCAGGGCAATGGCTTGTTCAACAAAAGCCCGCGCCTCGTCGAACAACGGTTCCGTGATGGGACGGGTGAACAGCGAGGTGGTGAATCCGTAGAACCGACCGGGATGCGGAGTCACGGCCCGCGCAAAGAATGGATCAATGGATGTGGCCTTGAACGCGTATCCGCCGGTCACCCATTGCAGTTCCACGTTGGCGGTCAAATCGCAGTATCCGACCACCCCGACCTGGTCCATCACCTCGACTACACGGTCGATGGAATCCCAGGCGGACCAGAGATGGTTGTGGGCGTCGATGACCGGGAACCTTGCCCGTTCCGGAATGTGTTCCGGGCTGAACAGGAAGGTATCCGGCCGGGGGTGAAGGTTCATGTGTTATGCCGTTGAAAACCAAGGGCCCGCAGGGATTGGTCCAGGGATTTCGATGCGCCGGTCAGGTGGATCCGGGTGAAGCGGAATTCCCGACGCATGGGATAATTGGACCGCAACTTGTCGAATTGGCGTTTGCGCTGGTCGGTCGGGAGGCTGGCGATGGCGCGGAACCGGGCATCATCCGCCTCGATGTCATACACGGCCTTGACGGCTTCCCGAAGCGCCTGCTGGTCGGTCTTGCCGGATGCGTTCAAGCGGTATTCGGGGACGGGTGGGGGGGGGAGATGGGGTTCCAGTTTCCAGGATGGCGCAACGCCGAGATGGCGGCAGGCGGACTCGTAAACCATCAGCGTGCCGTAAGCCTTGCCTTCGAAGGAGTGGCCGGCAATGTGGGGGGAGCCGAGATCCACGCGTGTTAGCAGATCGATCCGGAAATCCGGTTCGCCTTCCCATGTGTCGATGGTGGTATGGGAGACGATGTTGCGGTCCATGGCGTGCAGGAGGGCGTTGGTATCCGTGACGGCGCCCCGGGCGCAGTTTAAGTAAACGGTGCCGGGTTTCATGCGCTCGAAGAAACGGGCACCGGCCAGGTGATAGGTGGCGTCCTGTCCGTCCCGTGTCAGCGGTACATGCAGGGTGATGAAATCGGATTCTGCCAGCAGACGGTCGAGCGGGACGAAGGATTCGCCCGGGGCCGCATCACCGGCGCGTTCGCGGGGCGGATCGTTGCGAAGGACCTTCATGCCGAGTGCCAGACCCTTGCTGACCACCCGTTTGCCCACGTTGCCCACGCCGATGACCCCGAGGGTTTTGCCGACCAGGGTCAGGCCATGGTGTTCCGCCACGCACAGCAGGGCGGCGGTGACATATTCCGAGACGCTGTTGGCGTTACAACCGGGGGCGAAGCACCAGTGGATGCCGCGCTGTTCGAGGTAGGGGATATCCATGTGGTCGGTGCCGATGGTGGCGGTGCCGACAAAGCGGACCCGGCTGTTCTCCAGCAGGGCGGCATCCACCCGCGTGGTCGATCGGATGGCCATTAGTTCCGCGTCCTGCACATCGGCGGGAGTCAGGTTCCGGCCTTCGAGCACGATGGGGTTGCCGAGGGTCCGGAATGCTTCCTCGACGAACGGCATGTTGGTTGAACAAACGATTTTCATGATCTGGAACCCTACAATGTGAAAGGCCTCCTGACAAGCGCCGTCGCGGAGCGTAGTGTTCAGAATATGAATCCTTTCATGTCTGCATCTCTAACACCGATTCGTACAGGCAGGCTATGGCCGCCGGCGCCACATCGCTTTGCAGGTTGTGTGCCGGGGCAAAGATATAGCCGCCGGACCGTTGAGGGTCCATCATATCCAGCAGTTCACGGACCGCCGGGCGGATCATGGCGGGATCGTTCGACGGCAACACCTGCTGGGTATCCAGCCCGCCGTGGAAAACGATCCGGTCCCCGTATGCCGACTTCAGCCGGGCCGGATCCATCCCGGCCGCGCGAGGCTGGATCGGGTTGAGTATCCGGACCCCGATCTCGATCAGGTCGGGGATGATATCAAACACCGCCCCGCACGTGTGGTGCATATATACGGCATCCGTGAAGCATGCGGTATAGCTGATGCGCTCCTTCATATAGGGCTTCACGAACTCCCGCCACATCGTCGGGCTCATGAAAAGCCCGGACTGGGTGCCGAAATCATCCCCGCTGGTGGTCAGGTGGATATGCCGGCCCAGGCGGCCATAGTACTCCCGTATGATCAGCTTCTGGAACTCAAGTATCCTGCCGAACAGCAGGTGAATGAATTCCGGCTCCAACGCGAGCATCATCATGATGTGATCGTACCCGCACAGCCAGCACGCCAGCTCAAGGACCCCGAACACCGGGTGTTCCCCCACCACCACGCAGGGGCTGTTTGCCTGCAGCACGCGGGCCCGTATGGCCCACTCATCGATCCGGTCAATCTGCAGCTGGGCCAGCGTCGGCAGCTCGTAGGCGGCCAGCTCGTCCATCCCCGCGTTTCGCAGCGGACCGTCGACGATCTCCCAATACATCCCGCTGTAATGGTAATGGATGCCAAAACAGTCGGTATGGTCGGTATCGGAGATCCTGCCGGTGCGCGGCGTGTCAAAGGCTGCCAACCCGCCAACCCGCCGGAAGTCCACGTCAAACCGCTCCAGTATCCGCCGGTCCAGCTTGTCATAATCGGGCGGCGCCTCCCCAACCAGTCCGAGGTGCGCCGCAAGCCCTGCCGTCGTCTCCGCGCTCTCGATGGTTGACTGCGGCGTACCCCCCAGGTCGATCGGACAACGATCCACCGGCTGGTGGTCAAGCGTCGCCCGGAACCGCTCTCGGTAGATGCTCTGCTTCACGGTCAAGGGTTCCCCATCCCTACTGGCCGACCCGGCTCAAAGTCCCTGGAAAGCCTGGCGTATCCACTGGTAGTTCTGCTCGCTCATCCCCAGGCACGCGTAGTCCTCGATATAGGCGATGAATCCCCCGTCAAACTTCCCCAGCTCATCGCGCAGCATGCGGGTGTATGCGAACAGCTCCTCCCGGCTTCCGGATATCGCCACGCGCTGGTGGTCCACTGAACAGCAGAAGCACACCCGGCCGCCGAACTCCCTCGAAAGCCACCGGACCCCCAGCAGGTCCGGCTGCAACAGCTCAAGCACGTCCACGCCGATATCGATCATATCCCCGATGATGCTTGAGACATCGCCGCAGGAATGAAACCACACCTTCTTGCCGGCCTTGTGGGCGATGGCGAACTGCTTCTCGTAGCGCGGGCGAAACACCTCGCGCCACAGATCGGGCGACAGGATCAGGCCGTTCTGCGTTCCCCAATCGTCGCCGAAGGAGACCACGTCGATCGCGTGCGTACACCCCCGCCGGATCATCTCGCTCTCAAAATCAACAACCAGATCCAGCACCTGTTCCGCGCGTCCGCGATCCAGGTAAAGGTCCTCCAGAAAGGACTCAAACCCCCGCAGGAACGTCGCATGGTTGAATCCCGTGATCCCCAGCCCGAACTTCACCAGCTTTCCGTCAGCGGCGGCGATGGCCTTGTCAAGGCCGGCAAGCCGGCCCGGCGCGGCAGGATCCGGCGGCGTGTAGCGGGCGAGGTTTCCCCAATTGCCCAGCGGGGGTGCGATTGGCTGGCCCATGGTACCGTCGAGCCGTTCCCAGATGAACCCCCACTCACTGGTTTCCGGGGTTGGCGGAACGTACCCCTCGGGAGAGCCGAACCCGACCCCGACCGTATCCGAATACTCGAAGTCCCGGTTGCCATAGTGCAGGGGTACACGCGGGGGGGATCTGCGCTCAATGGCGCGAAGTACGATTTCTCTCCGGTTCACAGGCGAAAACGATGCCTGAACACCGCCGTGAAAACAAGCAGGAAGCGCGGGACCACGGCGTGGTCTAAAGGTGCGCTTCCAACTGGATATTTCACCAAGCTCGGATTACCTTGGTTGCATCGCTGACGGTAAGGAGGTTCCCCATGTTCAAGTGGATAATGGTTGTTCTCATGATTGTCGCGGTTCTGTTCGTGGCAGTCGGCCTGATTCTGCCGAAGACCTTTCAAATAAGCCGTACCGTCAGAATTCAGGCCCATCAGGCACGAGTCCTCCGCTGCATCAGCCGGCTGGATTCCTGGGAATCCTGGTGGCCATGGGATCGACATAACGTAGGACATCGACTGGTGATTGAAGAGCCCGCGAATGTCGGAGCGAGGATGTCGTGGAGTGGCCGTCCTGCGCCGGGACGGCTTGTTCTCACGAAGACGGCGATCGCTCGTGTCGAGTACGATGTGTATTTCAACGCCAACACCCGGTCCGATAAAGGCGCCTTCGAGATCAGGGCCTCCAAGCAGGGAACAGAACTCACCTGGCGTGTGGCTGGTCACTTCGAAACACCTATTATCGGCAGCTATCTGGCGCTTATTGCAGACGCCATGCACGGGGGGATGATCGAGTGGGGACTGGACAACATCAAGGATTTGGCGGAAGCCGACAAGTCGGAGCTTAACCTGTACTACAAAGATGAGCAAGGAAACGAAGCCGTCGAGAAAATTCATTAAGAAGAGCGTGATGCCAGCACGGCGTCACAGCCTGTCGCCGCTAGCGCGGGTCAGGCTGAACGCCAACGATC